>JAGQGA010000510.1 GCA_020432595.1 Anaerolineales bacterium
TAAGGAGCGTAATCGTTGGCAAGCGCTGGAAAATGCAGGACGAGATTTGATTTCCGTGCAGGATTTGCGTGAAGCGATTCGTGTGACGGTTGAGAATGCTTTGGGTGTGGCCGAGGCCAGTGGGGCTAGTGCCTGTTTTTATTCTTCGGATCAGGGGCGGTTTTTGAGTACGCACCAAAAAAGCAAGGGGTTGGGGCGGGCGATTGTGGATTGGTCAGATAAAAACCCGCAGTGGCGCTTGCTGCGAAAACAGGTTCTGGCTGAGGGGCCGCTGCTTGTCCCGGATGTTGCTGCCTGGCCTGATCTCCCCTGGATTCAGGAAAAGATGCTGCGCTATGGCGTGCAATCGTTTGTCGGACTGCCGCTGCGGGGGGATGAACTGGATGTGGGGATTTTGTTTGTGTTTTACCGCCGGCTGCATCCTTATGCGGCCTTGGGCAGGGAACATGCGGCTAAACAGCCGCTTAATATTTATGCGGAGATGGCGGCGCTGGTGATTGAACGAGCGTACCACGAGGATCGACAGTCGCAAGAGACGAGTATGGTGCAGAAGTGGACGGAGATGACCAGCACGGGGCTGCCGATGCAGGGGGTGGAGAGTGGCTTTTGGATGCGGTTGCTGGATGATGTTTTGTCTGTGACGGGAGCGGAAAGAGGGGCTATGTGTCTGCGGACGGGTGGCGGCGGCTGGCGCTATTATAATCGGCACGTGCCCAAGCTGTATATTGAGACACAGGTGGCGTTTAACGGCCGTTCTCTAGAAAAAATGGCCGCCGCAAGTAAGGAATCATTGGTGCTGAGCGACCTTCGGCACGTGGCTTCAACCGAATCTATGCACTTGTTGCGGGATGCTGATGGAGCCACTTGTGAATTAGCCGTTTACCACGGTGTGGATTTGCCACGCTCGCGCATGGTGACACCGGTGCGCCGGGGGCGGCAGTTGATGGGCTTTATTATTCTGGAAAGTTCGCAGCCGTTTACCTTTAACCGCTATGACAAAGGGTTGCTGAACAATTTGGCGCAGCACATTGGCATTGCGGTGAGTTACGACACCTTGATGCGGGAATTGGGGGATAGTGCCCAAAAATTCCCCGTCATTCAGCTCATTCGCCAAGATTTGATGAAAATTCTTGATAGGGTGCGGCGAAAAACAGCCTGTGATGTGGCGACGCTGTTTTTGTACAGTTCATACTGGGAAACGTTTCAACTGCCTATGAGTTCGGGGGAATTGCGTTTTTCTAACACGGCTTTTGGCTTTGATCCGAAAAAGCTGGAGGTGCTGTTTGCGGCTGAAACAACCGATGGCTTTGTAACGGATTTGGCGTTGGTGCAGTCGGCGTGCCCGCTGTTTATTGAACGGGAGGAGATTCAATCGGTTTGTGCGCTGTGTTTGCGAAACGGCCGTTCTGAACCCATTGGCATCTTGATTTTGCACTGCCGCGAAAACCGTCAACCTAACCCAAAAGACCAACAACTGATTTCTCAGACGGGCCAAGAGATGGAAGAGCTTGTTGAACGCGCCTACTTTTCGCCGCAGCTAGTCGAGATTTTGCGCGATGCTTTTGATTTTGATGTGGTACGGCTGCATTTGTTTAAGCAAAAAGAAAACAAGTGGAGTTCTCCGATGACCGCCGGTGAACTCAAGGAAGCAAACAAATGGTGCTATAGCCGTTCGGATGGCCCTATTACCCATGCACTGCGGGCGGTTGAAACTGGAGATAAGCCGTACCGTTTTGTCAATAACGTGGCGCATGATCCCATTTTGACCAGGGGTGGGTTTGTGAAGCGTGAAGGTATTTGCAGCGGTGGCTATGTTTTGCTGGAAGTTGAAGATGAAATTGTGGGCATTTTGTTTGTGAACTGGCGGCGACCGCACGTTTGGACAGAGGTGGAAAAGAACGCGGTGCTTATTTTTGCCAAACAAGCTGCTTTAGGTGTTTATAATCGCCGCTTGATCACGATGCTTGAGGAAGAGGGGGTCAGTACTAATTGGATACAGCGGATTGTGGGGGCGGTGATCAAGGCTGGGTTTAATCAAAAAGCGGCTCTCGATGCGATTCTGGAGCAAGCGATTGCGATTACACAGGCTCATTTTGGCGTGATGCGGCTGGTTGATGAGATGAACCCCGACTGGGTCAATACGGTAGCTGTGGATGGGATTAAGGGGGATGAGGTGGCATGGTTTGAGCAGCATGGCCGCGTATTGCGTAGCGGCCAGGGGATTAGCCTGCTGGCAATGCGCCAAAATCGTCGCCTTTTTGTGCGGGATGTACAGGCTCCAGAATATGCCAACGATTATGTCGAGGCGGCTGATGGGCATACGCGCTCAGAAATGGCAGTGGTGCTACGCCACATGCAGACTGGTGAGCCGATTGGCGTGATTGATGTGGAACATCCTGAACCGGGTGGATTTAGTTTGCAGGCACTGGAGCGGCTAACGACGTTTGCGGAGGTTGCCAGCATTGTACTGCACAACATTGAAAAGGATGCTGACCTGATGAGAGCTAAGGAGGAGATGGCGCATATTGAGGCGTTGGCCTGGCGCGGGATGTTTGGTTCCAACTGGTGGCATACGGCGTGCCAAAAAACGTCGGCCATCAAGGCGCAGGTGCTGCCGCTGCAAAAACGGTTTGCGGATGATTCGTGGACGCTGCGGGGGTTAAAGAAGATTGATGAATTAGCGGACAAAATTGAGCAGATTCCAGAAATGGGGTGGGTGCCGAATGAGTTGGAAGTGGAGCCGGAGCCGATGTTGGTAGATTTGTTGGTAAAAACGGCCGTTTCCGATGCCTGCCGCCCCTACCGCCACATCAACCTTATCTGGCATTTGCAAAGCCCGACCACCCGTGTTGCTGTGCATGACAAACTATTTGCCCAGGCCATTAAAAATCTGGTGGAGAATGCCATCCGCGCCATGGATCGCAAGGGTGTTTTGACGGTGCGGACAAGCTTCTGTGGCAAACATGCCCATATTGACCTGATTGACACTGGGCCAGGTATTCCCGCCGATATACGCTCAATCTATTTGCATCAGCGTATTCCCAAAAAGGCCGAGCCACAGGGCACGGGGTTGGGAGGGTATATGGCTAGCTTTGTCTTTGCCCGATATAAAGGAACTGTCGCTGTTGTCAAAAGTGATAAAAGTGGCACCCATGTCGAAATCATTATACCTGTTTGCCAGGAGGAGGTGGCATAATGAGTAAGGGGCGTATTTTGTTGGTGGATAATGATGCCGATATTCGTGACTCCTACAGCTTTTTATTGGAAGGCGAAGGGTACACTGTTTTCTTAGCCGATTCCGAAGATGCTGCCTGGCGGGTTTTGGAAGTCACGCATATTGACCTGGTTATTGTGGACGTGCGGCTGGAAGACAATGAGGAACCACATGATTTTAGCGGTATTCAATTTGCCAAAAAATTGTTGAACCGCTTTGCGATTATTCTTTTTTCTGCTTACGCCTGGACACCCGAACAGCTTTTGCCATTACCCATCTCTGTCCGCCGCTCACGCAAAGATAGCCCTGCGGCACTGCTGGTGGACATTGAACGGCTGCTGCGGGATGAGGTTCTGCTGCCCAATGAGCAGTTAAAAATAATTCCCGAAGGAGATTTGACGATAGGTGATTTGGTGCGGCAGGTGCGGGGGCTGGAAAAACATTATGAGATGAGCCGAAAAGCGTTTGAGGAGGAGTTTGAACATGATCTCCTGCATCGTTTGTTTCAAGCTGAAAGACAAATCCGCATTTTTCGTCTGGCTCCGGGGCGCGGTGGTTCGGGCGTGCTGACAGTGTTGCCAGCTTATATGGATGAGGAGGGCAAGAGGCTGATCAACGGGGCGCGGGTGGTGGTGAAGTTTGGGATGCGGGAGTCTATCTTGCGTGAGGTAGCCAATTATCAAAAATATGTGGAGCGGTATGTGCGGATGCACTCGACGCAGTTGGTGGGGCAGGTGGTGCAGACGCGCCATTTGGCGGGGGTGATTTTTTTATTTGTAGGGTCGGTTAACGGCCGTTCCCGCAGCTTTCTGGAAACCTATGCTGATCGGGACTTAACAAGTGGCGACCTGACGCAAATCGTGACAAATATTTTCCGCGATAGTTGCCAGCTTTGGTATTTAAGTGCCAAGGTGCGTTGGGAGCTAGAAAATGAGGCGCACTTGGATTTGCTCCAAAGCTATCGGCAGCAGTTGTCGCTGGAGAAGCCGGCGGATTGGCAGGAACTTCACTTTTTTGTTGACTGCGTTTTGCACGAGCCGGCCGATTATCCCATTCGTTTTGGGCCAGAAGATGGACAGCAGCTTGG
>JAGQGA010000511.1 GCA_020432595.1 Anaerolineales bacterium
ATTCCGCTGTTGGCGGTGGCAGCCATGCAGTTTGAGAAGCATATCCTGCGTGAATATCGGCTTGTGCGGAAACTCAACTCGATGATTACGAGTTCGTACAGCGAGATGATCAACGGTGTGCGCGTGATTAAGTCGCTGCGGCGTGAGGAGCGGAATCTGGGGCAGTTTGGCGAGTTGGCTGGCGATATGTACCAGGCTTCGTACCGGGCGGCGTGGTTGTCGGCGTTGTTTTTGCCGGTGGTGCAGTTGATTAGCGCGGTGGGCGTAACGGCCGTTGTTTGGTCCAGCGGGCGTGAATTCCAAAACGGGGCCGTCACCATTGGTGGTTTGCAGGCGTTTGTTTCCTACATCACCTTTATGATGTGGCCGATTCAGGAGTTGGCGCGGGTGTATGCGACGATGCAGCAGGCGATTGCCTCTGGCGAGCGTATCTTCTCGCTGCTGGACACGAAACCAACGATTGTTAACGCACCCGGTGCGTCTGATCCTGGTTCGCTGCGCGGCGACATTTTGTTTGACAACATTACCTTTCAATATGAAGAAGGAAAGCCGGTTTTGACTGACTTTACGCTGGAGATTAAGCAGGGTGAGACGGTGGCGATTGTGGGGCCGACGGGCGCGGGTAAATCCACGCTGGTTAACTTGCTGTGCCGTTTCTATGAACCATCGGCCGGCACGGTGCGTTTTGGCGGGCGTGATTACCGGACAATGACGCTGCATTCGATCCATTCGCGCATTGGGATGGTGCTGCAAACGCCGCATCTGTTTTCTGGTACGGTGCTGGAGAATTTAAGATACGGCCGTTTAGATGCCACTGACGAAGAAGTGGTGGCTGCGGCTCGTCTGGCCGGTGCCCACGAGTTCATCATTGACCTGGACGAAGGGTATGATACTCAGGTGGGTGAGGGTGGCGTGCTGCTCTCGGTGGGGCAGAAACAGCTTATTAGCCTAGCGCGGGCGGTGCTGGCAAAACCTGACGTGTTTATCATGGATGAGGCAACGAGTTCGGTAGATACGCTGACTGAGGCACTGATTCAGCAGGGGATGGAGACGTTGATGGATGGCCGTACCAGCTTTGTCATTGCCCATCGCCTTTCAACCATCAAAAATGCCGACCGCATTTTGGTGATTGAAAACGGTGGCGTGTCGGAGATGGGGACGCACGCGGAGTTGATTCGCCAGCGTGGGCACTATTACAACCTGTACACCAAGCAGTTCCGCGAGGAGAAGGCAGAGGCGTATGGCTTAGAGCTTGCCCCCGCAAATGGCAATGACACCAACCTTTCTCTGGCAGTATAACAGGCTAAGTAGAGGCGAGGCATGCCTCGCCTCTACGCTTGGGTTGCCGGTGAGGCTATGGCTCTAGCAGATTGATGTGTTCGCCACGATCTGTATCTACGCGGATGGCATAATACTTCCACGAGCCATTGATGTTTGTGCCGTTGACACGAATGGTGGCGTTACCGTCTGGCCCATGAATTGGAATGTACAGTTCGGCATCGCCTCCATTGGCAGAATTGACGGCTCCTTGCGGAAACCGCCTTGCCGTAACCGGTTCACCTAATGCCTGGTGTACTTTAGGGCTGTTTATTGCCAAGTCAACGCTGTGTTGGTACGGCTCGGTTTGGCGGATCGCGGCCACGCTGCCAATGAGACTGATCACCATGCAAATCAAGGTGAGTACGAGAAGAACGCCAATGGCTACGGCGGCACTCTTGAGCCAACTATATTTGTTGATGATTGTCATGCTGACCAGTATAAGGTAGTTAGCCTTATGAAGCGAAGCCGCGTGTATGAAGACCTTGGAAGTTTGTCAGGTGTTTTGCTTGATTACTTGGAGTATAAAATAGATGGTATTTGGTCATGAAAATGCGACGATTCCAGATGGGCTTGTCACAAATGAATTTTTGATTCGGCCGTTGCGGGCAACCGATGTCGAGTTGGACTATGCGGCCGTGATGGAAAGCAGAGAATTTCTGCGGAAGTGGGAACAGTCTACTTGGCCGGCCGACGATTTTACATTAGCTGGCAATCTCAAAGATTTACAAAGACACGAGCGTGAGCATAGCAACCGTGAATCATTCACTTTTACGGTAATGAATCCAACAGAAACGGAATGTCTTGGCTGCATCTACATCAACCCGCTGACGGCACGCTGGTTGTCCCAGGCCGAAACAACGCCAATGGGTGATACAGATTGGGCAGATTATGAAGCCGTTGTCCTATTCTGGATTCGGCAGGCACGGTTGGTGGAGGGGATGGATCGCAGGCTGCTCGACACCTTACGCCCGTGGTTGGCGCAAGAATGGATATTCGATGGCTATCTTTTTCAGACAAACGAGCAATTTGAGCAGCAAGTAGACATGTTTGAAGCGGCCGGCCTACAGCTTCAATTTGAGGTTAAGCTGCCAAAGCACGTCGGAAAATATCTTGCTTATACCTAATCCTTGGCACAATGTAGACGCGAGGTAGGCCTCGCGTCTACATTTTATAGGAGTTCCCATGCAGATTGAGAACTTTGCCGACATCGAACAAGAATTTATCGAACGGGTTCACCGCTATGTGTTGTGTAATGCTGCTACTGTAGACCGGCAGCAACGCCCACGCTCTCGTATACTCCATCCCATTTGGGAGGGGGCAACGGGCTGGGTGTTAACCCACCGCTATTCCCATAAAAGCAAGCACCTGGCGCAAAGCCCCCACATCTCCCTAGCTTATATTGCTGATCCGATGAAACCTGTTTATGCTGATTGCATGGCGGAATGGGTGGATGAACATGCCCAGAAGGAGCGTATTTGGGATAAATTTAAAACAACGCCAGAACCGTTGGGCTATGACCCGGCGTTAACATTTGGGCAATGTGACGAAAACTGCGGGCTGCTCAAGCTAACACCGTGGCGTATTGCCCTTATTTCTTTCCCTGCCCCGTCGCACGATGAAGGGGAGCGAGTTTGGCGGGGATGACATGAGTACCGTTATGACCGCTTTGTTAACTCGCGCTATAGCCTTTGTCGCTGACTGCCGTGTCCATGATGCGCTTGGTGATTACCCACATGTCGGTGATTTACAATGGATGTTACATAATTCAGCTTCGGTGTTGGATGCGGCTAACTGGTGCTTTTGGCAAAATGAGGTGGGGCAAGATGTGGGGTTAGGCATCACCGACGACGATGCAATAACAGTCATCGTTCATCCTCATGCGACGGATCCCTTTGCGCTCAAGCTGGAGATTCGCGCTTGGGCTATTGACAGAGTGCGAGAGATGTTTTTGGCAGATGGAGATGATCTGTGCCGGGTTTGGGAGACAGTTGCCAGCGATGATTGGCGAATGATTCAGCAAGTGACTGATGAAGGGTGCGGGCAACATGACTTTTATATGCTCCAGTACCGGCGTTCACTGTTGGAGCCACTGCCGGAGCTGCTGTTGCCGTCTGGCTTTCGGGTGAGCCACGTTGCTGGCGAAGGTGAGGTGGCCTGTCGGGCGGCCTTGCATCGTGATAGCTTCCTGCCTTACAGTAGCAAAACGCTTGATGAAGCCATGATCAAATATCGCCGCGCCATGCAGATGCCTGGTTATGATTCGACGCTGGATTTGGTGATTGTAGCTCCTGATGGGGAGTGGGCGGCGGGTGGTATTTGCTGGGTGGACGAGCGCAACAAGGTGGGGTTGTTTGAGCCAATTGGAACACGCCCCGCTTATCGCCGCCAGGGTCTGGCACGGGCGTTGATGGTTGCAGGGTTATGGGAGCTACGGCAGCGGGGAATGGTGGAAGCCTGGGTCGGGGCTAATCATCCAGGTACGTCTGGGGATCGGATTTCAGTTGAGTTTACGTCTTCGCGGCATGTGTTTGAGCAAGTCGGTTTTAAAGTTGTCCGCAAACTGTTTACGTATTATAAAGACTGCTAACCTTAATGACGGGGCGATTGTTTAATGGTGCGGACAACAGAGAAGCCACGCATGTGGAAAGAATCGTTTAGCTGACCAATTTGGTATCGAGGTGCTGATTTGTCATTATCCTACTGGTGCTTCCAAATGGAACCCAGTCGAGTATCGTCTCTTCAGTCAGATTTCCCGCAATTGGGCAGGTAAGCCGCTTCGCACTTTTGCGACCATGCTCAACTACATTCGGGGTACTGTCACCGAGACAGGTTTGACCGTGAAGGCTTTTCTTGTTCAGCGCACTTTTGAGAAGGGTAAGAAAGTATTTTCTGAACAACGTGCCGCTATCAACTTGCAGCGGCGGTTCATTCGTCCTAATTGGAATTACATCATCAAACCCCGTCGTTGTTCGGATGATATT
>JAGQGA010000512.1 GCA_020432595.1 Anaerolineales bacterium
GTTCATGGTGCGAACCAGCACCCCACCTACGTCGAAAATAATGGCTTGTATCATAAATAATGGGGAATTGGGAATGGAGAATTAAGAATTGGGAATGATTCATTCTTAATTCCCAATTCTCCATTCCCAATTCTCAATTGGCTAAATATACGTTTGCAACGCCGCTGCCAGGTGCGGAATGGCGTTGAATTGACTGAGCGACCAATGCAATCCATCGCTGCGGCGGGTGAAGCGGAAAGTGGTGAGCGAGCCATTGTAGACAGCGGTGTTAAGCTGCATAGTGCGGGCGTTGTCTACACTGAGGGCATAGCCAACGGCGGCGGCAATCACCCCGCCGGAGGTAAAGGCAACGATTTGCTGCTGGTTGCCAGCCCGCGCCAGCATGGTGTCAATGCCGTGTGCCACCCGCTGCCGGAACGCACTCCACGGTTCAAACGGGCCGCTGTCCAGCTCCCCTTGCGCCCACATATGGCAAAATTGGACAAAAGCTTTGAGGCGCAAACGGCCGTTTCTCTCCTCACCCACCAATCGCCCCGCCATCTCCCCCAGTTCATCCGGCCGCTGTGCCAACTGGGGCAGCGTGTGCTGAAACGCCTCCATCGCCTGATGTTCAGCCAGTTCCGGCAGGCAAATGGGGGTGGGTAAGGGGTGGTGGGTGTGAACGGCCGTTAACGTCTGCCCGTGCCGCTGCATCGGCCCCACATAAACCGCGTCAAACGTTGCCCCCTGTTCCGCCCAATATCGCCCCAGTGCCGCTCCCTGCGCCTCACCCAGCGGCGAAAGCTGGTCGTAGTTGTCGGCCCCAAAGGAGGCTTGGCCGTGACGGACGAAAATAAGTTCACTCATGTTATCGGTGGTCGGTGGCAAGTAATCGGTAATCAGTAATGTCGTTTCACGACCACTTCGTGTACGGTAATCAGTTGCCCGAACACTGATTACCGATTACTGATTACTGGTTACAAATTCCTCTTCCAAATCCCCCGCTACCTCACCCACCGCAACGGCCGTTACCGACCCAATCTGTTCAATCCGCCACGCTTCGTCCACAAAGATTTGCGCCGTGCCGCCGCGCATGTGGGCCGTCACCGGGCTGCGGCAAAAGCCGTTGCGAATGGCCGCCGCTGCCGCCGCGCTGGATGAGGTGCCGGAGGCCAGGGTGTAACCCGCGCCGCGCTCCCAAATTTCCAGCTCAATGGCGTGGTCATTCATCACTCGCACCAACTGCACGTTGGTGCGCTGCGGAAAATGGGGCGAATTTTCAATCATTGGCCCCAGCCGGTGGATGTCGTCGAGGTTGTTGGTGAAAATGATGCAATGGGGGTTGCCAACGGAAACGGCCGTTATCTGCCACCGTTCCCCACCAAACTCAACCAACTCACCCACCACCTCCCGCGCTGGCCCAGTCATCGGCAGAGCGGTGCTTAAAAACGAAGCCTGCCCCAAGGCCAGCCGCATTTGCCGCGCTTCGTCGTCGAGAATTTCCACGGGGATGGGTTCGTTGTTGATGTGGAGGGTGAAAAAACGGCCGTTAACATATCCCGCATCCCACAAATAGCGGGCAAAAATCCGTAGTCCGTTGCCGCTTTTCTCCGCCTCCGTGCCGTCGGGGTTAAAAAAGCGCAGCCCCCACGCCCCATCTGGCGCGGGCAGCGGCCCATAACAAATGCCGTCGCTGCCCAAGCCAAAGTGGCGGTGGCAAAGAAGTTGGATGGTGGGTGGGGTTAACGGCCGTTTAAACCGCGCCGGGTCAATCACAAGCATATCGTTGCCCAGCGCGTGATATTTGGCGAAAGGCAGTATTCTCTGCAGCGTTCCTTTGTGTTTGCTTGTTGTCATCTTTTTGTTGGTGGCAAAACGGCCGTTTCTCCCCTAGACAGCCACAAGAAGTTACCGAATCCGCAAGCGTCCCGATTGGTAAACTGAAAACCGGCCTTCAAGTTTGCCTGCATGATCCTGGATAATTTGGGCAACGACACGCACTTTTTCCTCGCTTGTAGCTTCATCCAGTCGTAGAAGCAAAACCCCAGTATGTATTTGCGTATCACGGTAAACCATTTCACCAAAATCTTTGTCCATTGTGACGACAATACGGTTCTCATTAACTGCTATTTGCAAGATGGCATAGTCCGGCATTTTGGGATCTATCGCACGAACCGTTTTTACATCATGGTTGCTAGCCAGGAGCCACTGCTCTACTTTTCGACCCACACCTGCATCAACAAGGAATTTTAGGATCATTGTTAAACGGCAACAGGGTAAATACGGGTTTCGTGAAGCAAATCAGCGGCAAAAGCAAACACAGCTTGCAAATCTGCTGGCTCTAATTCAGGATACTCTTCGAGCAAATCTTCGGCTGGTACACCAGCGGCCAACGCTTTGAGAATTTGTTCTACGGTAATGCGAAGACCACGAATGGTAGGTTTTCCCATCATGACATCAGGGTTGATAGTGACTCGATCACGCAGCAAATTCATGTTGTACCTCGCTTACACACTTTGTTGGCGAGTATAACACAAAACGGCCGTTTTCAGCCCGCAAAAAGAGATTGGAGAGTAGAGATTAGGAGATCAATCTCCCAATCTCTCAATCTCCTAATCTCTGAAAAAATGCCAATCTTTGACCGTGTATTTTGCCCACCATCAACGGCGACTCCCCCGACTACCGCCCGAGCTGGTGCGGCGTGACCCACCGCTGGAGCTGGTGCGGCGTGAACCGCCACCGCCAAAGCCACCACCGCTGCTGCGGCTGGTGGTGCGTGGCATTGTAGGACGAGGGCTGCTCCAGCCGCCGCCCGTGGTGCGTGACCGCCCGCCGCCAATGATAATGGGCGGAATGCCGCCGTAATCCCGCTGCCGCCGCCGCTCCGCTTCCCGCCGCGCCTCGGCAATCGAGGCTTCGGCCTTTTGTTCCGCTTCACGCGCATCGCTGGCGGCGCGTTCCGCCTGCTGCCGCAGCCCCAGCAGCCGGTCACGGCTGGCGTTGTGCAGGTCGGTGCGGTTGGGCAAGTTGCCGATGGCCCGCTGCAACGCCGGGTAGCCGCCGCTGCCGTTAGCACTGCTCACCAGCCGCTGGGCGCGGGCAATCGCCTCAGTCGCCTGCAAAATGGCCTGGTCGGTTTGGTCAACCAAATCGCTGTAGCTTTGCACCTCCTGGCGAATGAGGTCGGCACTGGTTTGGGCGGCATCTTGGGCGGTTTGGAAGGCAGAAACGGCCGTTTGCAACGCCGCCGCCAGCTTGTGGTCTTCCTGCGACATAATTTGCGCCCGCGCCTGCTGCGCCTGTGAAAACGTCCGCGCCACCTCCTGCAAGCGGTGGTTAATGTCGGCGGTCATGATCACGGCGGGAAGATTTTCGCCATCGGCCAGCACTTGCTGGACGGCCGGCCCCACCGACTGCCCCAGCGCTTCCAACTCCCCCTGCAGCGTGTTGATGCGCTGCACCTGCGCCGTCGCCTGGGCATACCCATCCTGCGCCAGCTTTCGCGCCTTTGTTTGGGCGTGGCTGGCGGCAATAAATTCCCGCTCTTGGGCAAAGCCACCCGCCAGCCGCAGCGACTCCTCCGCCTCGGCCAGCATTGCGTCAATTTCCGGCCCAATCTTCACATCCTCGGCATCGCGCAGGGCAACCGCTTGTGCCAAATCAGCTTGCGCCAGCTTCAGCCCTTCGCGGATGTTGTTTTCGGCCGCTTTGATTTCGGCCAGCCGGTTGACGATGGTTTGTAGCTGCCGTTCCGCTTGCATCAGCTTGGCCCCTGCTTCCACCAAGGCCGCTTCCGCTGCGGGGAACTGCTGCGTTTCCATGCTGTTCATCGTCTCAATGCGGGGCAGCTCCTCGTTTTTGAGCCATTCCAGCGTGCGGCGAGGTTCCTCCAGCCCCTGCGTCACAGTTTTCCAGTTGCCGGGCGGGTAATTTTGCAGCCCGCGCCACGCCGGAACCGCTTCCTGGTTCAGGTACCCTTCCACATGCACCCACTCGGCCCCAATCCGCTCCAGTGATTCCAGATTAAACTGGTGCTGCGAACGCCACTGTTCGGCATTGGTCAACGCCTGGCTGCTGGCCGCTTCGTATTCGTCCAGCCATTGGTCAGCGGCTAGATAATCACCGGCGGTGACGCTGCTGGTCACTTTTTCCTGGTTGGCAGCAACTTGGTCGCGGTCGTTGGCAAGCGGGGCGGGGCGGTAGCCTTGCTGCAAAATTTGCTCAATTTTGCCCTGCCGCTCTCGGTGCTGTGCTTCGGCGGCAATTAGGTCGTCCACAATGCCGAGGTCGCGCTCAACAACGGCCGGTTCTTCCAG
>JAGQGA010000513.1 GCA_020432595.1 Anaerolineales bacterium
CCGTAAATGAAACCTGATACAGCCATGACGTGGTGGCGTAGTAAGCAAATTGTAGTGCCGCCGCCAGCGCCACCCACGGCCAACGCCCACCGCGCAGC
The DNA here is from genome assembly GCA_020432595.1 of Anaerolineales bacterium. The sequence continues at coordinate 99 of JAGQGA010000513.1, forward strand.
GTTTGAATAAGCGTGCCGATTTCATTGTAGCGGCCGATGAGTACCCAGCCAAAGGCGAGAATCAAAATCCAAAACAAAATACGTCGTTTCATAAATCAGGTGCGGCTGCCGCTGGTGCGCGGCTAAAAAGTTGAGTTTCTTGCAAAACGGCCGTTATGATCACCGTCACCGGCACGGCAAAAAAGACACCCATCACCCCGGCTATCTTGGCACCGCACAGCAGCGCCAGCAGCATCCAGGCAGAGTGCAGCCCCATTGCCCGGCCGTAGAGCCACGGAGCCAGAATGTGGGCAGCCACATTGCCGACAACCAGGTTTAGCACCACCACCCACAAGGCCAACGCCGGGCTAATGGTAAGGGCGCTGAGGGTGGCAAACAGCAAGGCAATGATGTTGCCTACGTAAGGAATTAGCCCCAGCACCCCGCTGACAACGGCGATGGTTAGGGCAAAGGGGACGTGCATCAGCCCCATGCCGGTGCCAAAGGTGACGGCGAAAAAGAGGCTGATTAGAATTTGTGCCCACACCCAGCGCGTCAGCCGTTCTTGAAGATGGTCTAACATTTGGGTAACGCGGGGCTGTTGGGCGGGGGGAATCCAGAACAGTAAACGGCCGTTCCAACCCGTGTCTGTCGTAAAAAAGTAGCTCAGAATAAGCAGCGCAAACCCGTCAACCAGCAGCCGTCCCAGCCCGGCAACCGTTCCCACAGCCGAGCTAAACAGCGTGTCAATCTGCTGCACCAAATTTTGCACAACGGCATCGGTGGAAGGAGCAACGCCTCCAAATGACAGGCTGGCTAATTGCGCTTCCACGGTGTTCCAAAGCTGGGGCGCATTTTGGCGCACCTGGGCAATTTCCGTTTCGACTACAGGCACCAGCAGCCGCCCTACCAAGACCAAAAGCAGCAGCAGTCCGCTGTACATGAGCATGGCGGTGACGGCGTGGGGAATGTAATAGCGGGTGAGGTAGTCGGCAAACGGCCGTATTGCCAATGTCAACAGCAGTGCCCCCAGCAGCACAAATCCCAATTCCAGCAGCGCCGCCGAGTGGCTAATCAGCAGCCAGACGACCAGTGCCAGGGCAGCCAGTGACAACCAGGCCTGCAAGGATAAGCGATAGGTGATTGTCATTACACAACCTCCGACTGTAATTGAGAAACGGCCGTTGTTGCTGGCTTCCCCAAACGCCAGGCCGCTACCCCAAATGGAAAAGCTAACACATGCGCCACATCGGCTAAAAGCTTAAGTGTGCCATCTTCCCCCTGGTGGGGAGGCTGAAACACTGTGACAAGCAGCCCCATAAAAATGGCAATCGTCAATATGCCACGCCACCGCCGGGGACAGGGCAGTGCCGCCACCGCCAACCCCAATGCGCCAAAGTAGCCAGCCGATGGGCCGACATCACGAGCCAACAGCAGCAAACTATCGCCGTTGAAAACAAACCGATGCAGAAGTGGCCCTATCAGAATGCCTTCGGCCAACAAGGTAGAAAGGTGTACCCCCCAAAAGGTGTACAAAGCGCGTTTGCTCCCGGTAAGGTATTCAGCCAGACCGACTGCCAGTGTTACCATGCCCACGGCCTGCCAGAACACGTTGCCACCCAGAGTGACCAACGCCGATGTGAGCAAACGTCCCCAGCGCACTTCCCAAAAATCGCGGGCGGCAAAGCCCAATTGCGCCAGCCATTGTGGTTCCAGCCGGTTGATATAACTATTTGTCCAAACAGCCATCCAGGCGAGCAAGCATAAGAGGCTGGATGTGACAGGAAAACGGTGGATAAATCGGCGAGCGCACGTCATGATTGGTTCTTTCCCAAGTGCTGTTGATGTTTCTAATCTTGAATGGTCGGGGACAGTACGCTTGGCACCTTCACCAGTGAAATCGGCGGTTACAACAGCCCGTGGGTGATTTTTGCAAGATAAATGGATGGTACAGCAATTGGGGTACGTTTGGAACGGCGGGATGACCATACTTGCCTAAAACAAAAGCACCACTTTAGGGTGGTGCTTCTAAGACGATTGACTTATGCGGTTGGAGTGGTTGGCAGGTTTTGTCTGGACCTAGCCAACTTGAAACAATGACCCGTCTAGCGAATCCTGCCAGACCCCAGTTTGCAGCAGTTCGGCCCCCAAACGGCCGATTTCATCCGATGACTTGGCGGCTGCGCCACAGCCGGCGGTTGCCACCACCAATTGACCCGGCAAAATGGTGTCAATGATCGGGTACTTTGGCTCGCGGTAGGAAACCACACACGGCTTGTGGTGGTAGGAATCTGCCTTCAGGCCGGGGAGAATTGCCTCCATCACCTGTCGCAGTGCGTCGGCTTCGCGCTGGCTGCCGCCCCGGTTGAACCAGTCGCGCAGCGTGTTGTCGCTGTCGGCCGGCACCAGATCGCGCATGTCGCCCCCGATTTTGAGGTAAAAACGGCCGTTTTCATACGCAATCGGCGGCAGCATATAAGTGTCAACCAGTTCGCTGTTGGGCAAACCGGGATAGTAAATGACGGCTGGAATGTGGCGCAGACGCTCCAGTTCTGCTCCCGACACCTCGGCCAGCAAAATGGTGCGCGGCTTGCGGATGAGCGGCAGCGGCTGGGGCAGCACGCCGCTGCTGTAGGCTCCGGCCGCCACCAGCACTTTCTTGGCTTGCAGCCGCTGCCCGCCGTCGGTGTGGATGTCGAGGTGGGTGGGGTGGGCAGAAACGGCCGTTACCGTTTCCCGAATCACCGTTGCCCCCTGCTGCTGCGCCACCGCTACCTGTGCCGCCACCAGCAAACGGGGGTTGACATAACCCGCCACGCCGCCTTCCAGCAGGCAGTCGCAATCAGCCGGAAAATGGAATGCAGGGTGGATGGCGCGGAACTGTTCACTGCTGTGGCTGGCAAAATCAGCTTGCAGGGTGTTGCCAACGGCCGTTGTTGCGGCCAGCGAACCATGCGGCCCGACTTGCACCACCCCCACCGGCTCATAAAAATCGATGCCGCTGCGGGTTTCCAAATCGCGGTATTGGGCAATCGAACGCTTTGCCAGCGTCCCCCATACCAAATTGCCATCCAAAATGCGGGTAATGCGCCCCTGGTCGTAATGGCTGGAGAACACCCCCTGGTGCGTTGCCCAATCGGTTGGCTCATCTGGCCCCACCAGTGCCACGCTTTCCCCGCTGGTGCTTAAATAGCGAGCCGCCGCCGAGCCGATCATGCCTTTCCCAATAACAAGATAGTCAAACATCTTTGTATCCCTTGTAAACAGTAATCGGTAATCAGTAAACAGTCCACCGATTACCGACTACTGTTTACTGTTTACCGATTACTGTTTCCCCATGACTGTGTTGGGCAAAAACGGCCGTTTTTGCCGCCTCATATGCCATTGCCGCCTGAAAAACCAGTTCATCCTCGTAGGCCGGAGCCACAAGCTGGATGCCGGTGGGCACATTGTTACGGGCGCGGCCGGAGGGGATGGACAAAACGGGGCAGCGGCTGAGCATGTTGAATGGATAGGTCATGAGCCAGCCAAACTTTTGCTGAACGGCCGTTCCGTCAATCACCAACTCATCGCGGCTAAAGTCATTGTCGGCCGGCACCCCAATGTGCGCCAGCGTGGGGCAGATAAACAGGTCATAGCTGGTAAAAACCCGGCTCAAGTCGCCATACATCTTCCCCGCCATTTCCTCCGCCGCATACGCTTGCCGGGGTGTCACCTGCTGCGAAAACTGGCAATAGGCCTGCACATACGGCGTTAGCAGTTCTCGCTGTTCAGAATTGTAGTGGTGGCGCAAAAAGGCACCCATTGGCCCATACCCCAGATGGTACAAGGCGGCCATGAGGACGGCATCCGTCCAGCCCAGTTCCACCTCCTCCACCGTCGCCCCCAAATCACGGAACACGTCGAGTGCCGCCAGCGTGTTGCGCCGCACGTCAGGGTCAATAGGCTTGTAGCCCAAGTTGAGCGAGTAGGCGATGCGCCACCCTTTGACACCGCCAAATTCCGACGGCAGCGTCAGCTTGGGCTTCAGGCTCACAATGTCGCGGGGATGGGGGCCAGACATGACGTTTTGCATCAAGATCGCGTCGCCAACGGTTCGCGCCAGCGGCCCCTGGTGGTTGTAATATTCCAGATTCCAGGGTGGGTCTTCGGGGTTACGCCCATAGGGTGGCTTGTAGCCCACCAGCCCGCAGAGCGAGGCGGGGGTGCGAAG
>JAGQGA010000514.1 GCA_020432595.1 Anaerolineales bacterium
ACTGGTTTTTGCCCCGGCTCATCGGCTATGGCCGTGCCTATGAACTTGCCATCACCGCCGACCGGCTGCCGGCCGACAAAGCGTTGGCCTGGGGCATGGTCAACCAGGTAGTACCACACGACCAGCTTGGTGAGGTAACGACAGCCTGGGCAGAACGGTTCGCCAATGGTGCTACCAAGGCATATGGGCTGGCAAAACGCGCCATGTACAAAAGCATGGGCATGTCGCTGGACGAGGCATTGGAATACGAAGCGCAACTGCAAGAGATTGCGGGAAAAACCCACGACTTTAAGGAAGGGGTGCAGGCGTTTTTGGAGAAACGGGTGCCGGAATATAAGGGGTATTAGAGATTGGAGATTGGAGATTGATGAAGGTTCGTAATCTCTAATCTCCAATCTCTAATCTCTTTTTTTGCAGAGACAAGATGAACAAAATTTCTGTTTTAGGTGCAGGCACGATGGGGCGCGGGATTGCTCAAGCGTCGGTGTTGGCGGGGTATGAGGTCGTGCTGTTTGACATTGAGCAAGGCTTGCTGGATACGTCTCTGCGGGAGATGTTTGTTTCGATTGACCAGGGGGTGGCGCGGGGTAAGACGGATGCCGCATTGGCGGGGTGGGCAAAAACGGCCGTTTCTACCACCACCTCCCTTGCCACCGCCGCCCAAGCCGACCTTGTGATTGAAGCCGTGCCGGAGAAACTTGATTTAAAGCGGCAAATTTTTGCTGAGCTGGATGCTAACGCTCCTGCCCACACCATCTTTGCCAGCAACACCTCCAGCCTGAGCATCAGTGCCATTGCCGCCGCTACCCAACGGACTGACCGGGTGCTGGGGCTGCATTTTTTTAACCCAGCCCACATTATGAAGCTGGTGGAACTGGTGCGGACGGATGATACGAGTGAGGAAACGGCCGTTTCTGCCGCCGCCTATGTGGAGAGAATGGGAAAAACGGCCGTTTTCTGCCAAGACACCCCCGCCTTCATCGTCAACCGCGTCGCTCGCCCCTTCTACGGCGAGGCGTTCCGCATGTTGGGCGAAGGCATTGCCAATGTTGCCACCATTGACAAGCTCATCGAATCGCTAGGATTCCGTATGGGGCCATTCCGCCTCATTGACCTCATCGGCTGCGATGTCAACCTGGCCGTCACCCAATCCACCTACAACGCCTACTTCCAGGAACCCCGCTACCGCCCCCACTTCATCCAGCAGCGCATGGTCGAAAGCGGCCGTTTGGGACGCAAAACTGGGCGTGGGTTTTACAATTACAAGTAGGGGCGTATTGCATACGCCCTCTTCCAATCACGAGACGAACTGTATGACCGAACTTCATAAATATATCGCCATTGAGGGCGTGATTGGCGTGGGAAAAACGACGCTGGCACGGCTGCTGCAGCCCCGTTTCAACGCCTCCATTTTGTTGGAAGTATTTGAAGAAAACCCGTTTCTGGCAAACTTTTACGGCGACCGCAGCCGCTACGCCTTTCAAACCCAAATCTTTTTTCTCCTCAGCCGCTACCACCAGCAGCATTTGGCCGTGCCGCAGGCACTTGGGCAGGGCACGCTGATTTCGGACTACACTTTTGCCAAGGATGAACTGTTTGCCTGGCTGAACCTGAAGGATGATGAGTTGGCGATGTATGGGCGGGTTCATGCCGCCCTTAGCGACAAAATTCCCAAGCCGGATTTGATTGTTTACCTGTATGCCGACCATGAGGTGACGATGCGGCGGATTACGCAGCGCGACCGGCCGTATGAGCGCAACATGGATCCCGACTATATTCGGCAGGTGGCGGCGGCGTATGAGGCGTGGCTGTCGAATATGCCGGATGTGCCGGTGTTAAAAATTGATACCTCAACGCTTGATTTTTTGTCCAAGCCGGATGACTTAACCCATGTGACAGAGTTGATTGAGGCGCAACTGCACCAGCAAGGACCATCCCACCCTTCACCTGTCCAGCGGCAGCAGGCGTTGCTGCAAAACGGCCGTTTATCCGACTACCAACAGTTTCACCAACAGCTAGACGCGCACAAGCAGTTCGACCCCGATCTCTTCTTCAACTACATTTTGCTGACCTCGGAGCTAGGCGAAACGGCCAACGAGTTAATCAAGATTTGGGATGAGGCGCGAACATTGATGGCAAACGGCCGTTCGCCAGAAGAAGCCCGACAAACGGCCGTTCTTGCCCACCGCGACACCCTTGCCGAAGAGCTGGCCGACCTGCTCGCCTACACCATCAAACTCGCCAACTACACCGGCATAGACCTGGAGCAAGCCTACCGCGACAAAATGCGGCGCAACATAGATCGCATCTGGTAATTATGCGCCTGCCGGCACCAGTTCGGCCAACAGTTGGTCTAACCCGTTCCACTCCCCTGCTTGCAGGGCAGGCAGCAAGTGAGTCACATCCCAAGCCTGTTTGATAGCGGTGGTAACGGCTGCCGTTTTCCCGGCATAACCGACCAAAATCGCGCCCACTATTTTGCCATCGGCGATAACCAGCTTGCGATAACTCAAATTCTCTGGGTCTTCCAGCACAATCTCACTTTCGTTGGGGTCGGCCGTGATATGGCCGATAGAAGTCACATCAACGCCGACGACTTTAAGGGTAGTTGCCGGTACAACCGGTTTATAGCTCGCCTCGCCACCGATGGCATTGATGCCCGCAACCCGCGCCTGTTCCGTAGCTGCCGCCCACAGACCGGACACTTCCCCATCAAACTCACACATGTCGCCCACAGCATAGATGTCTGCCTGGCTGGTTTCCATCCGATCCGTCACGACAACACCCCGATTTACAGCCAGACCCGAAGCTGTGGCTAGTTCGGCATTCGGTTGAATGCCGGCCGCCAGCAAAAAGAGGTCGCAGGGCAAACAGGAGCCGTTTTGCAGCAACAGTTCTTGAACCCGGTCGTTACCGGCAAGCTGAGCGGTTTCTGTATTCAGCTTAATCTGTAGCCCAAGCTGTTCCAGGTGCAGGCGTAAGATACTGGCACCCCGTTTGTTTAACTGCCGGTTTAGCAGCCAGGGGCCGCGCTGCAGCACTATGACCTGTAGGCCCAATTTGAGCAGCGCATAGGCCGCTTCCAATCCTAACAAACCACCGCCAGCAACCACGGCGTGTTGGCAATTCTGTGCCTGCACATACGCTCGGATTTCCATGGCTTCATCGGCTTCTCGCAGAACAAAGGTGCCCGGCAGACCAAAGCCGGGTAGCTTTGGTACAAAGCTGGAGCTGCCGCAAGCCAGAATCAACCGGTCAAAGGGCAGGGTCTCGCCGGTCGCCAAAGCCACCTGATGATTTTCCTTGTCAATGTGGACTACTTGGGTGTTGAGCCAGTTGGTGATCTGACGCTCGTCATACCATTTGTCGTCTCGCAGGTACAAACCGTTCATGGCAGAACGGCCGTAAATCAAACGACCAATGGACATACGGTTATAGAATGGGTGCTTTTCACGGCCAATCAGGTGGATGGCACAGTTGGCATGGTGGCGGCGAATGGTGTCGGCGGTGGTCACACCGGCAACGCCATTGCCAATAATGACAACCTGTTTCACCGACTCATCCGGCGCGATGAGTTTGTGTTGGGGCAGCGGTTGACTATTTTGCGTTGCAGCCAGCGATACCGACACGTCCCCTTTAACCCGGCACATGCAGGCCAACCGTGTGTTTTCACAAAATCCCAGCCGTTCTAGCGTGCTGCGTTCATCGTTGCCCATCGGCGACAGGTTTTCCATGCCTTCTAAAATGGTCACTGGGTCGGCACCGCAAATGCCCATCCGGCAGCCAGCTTCAATGGGCTGGTTGTTGGCTTCGGCAATATCTAGCAATGATTGGTCGGCGGTGGCAGAAACGGCCGTTTCACCCGGTTGAAACGTCACGCTTACGTTACTCGACCTGGCTTGGACTGCGGGTTCCAGTTTTTCAACCACGTATTCCTCTTCTTTCGAGAACGTGCGCTGTAGCCAAAAAAGAGCCAGGGTGGCAATGACACCACGCCCCGTCCACGCCGGCCAGTCGGGTAGACCTAGACCAGCTATGTTGGCAACGGTTGCTAACCAGGCTGGTAGGACAAACCAGTAAAACAGGGTAAAAGCGGCGGCTCCCCAAACGGCCGTTATTTTGTTCGGTCGGGCTTTGATAAACGTGTCGGCCGTGGTAAACAAGGCAATACTAACAAGCATGTACAACCCAATTCGCACATAGAGCGCCAGCAGGGAAATGGCAGGCCAGCTAGGTAGGGTAAAAAAAGCGACAATAAAGCCGGGCATGGCCGC
>JAGQGA010000515.1 GCA_020432595.1 Anaerolineales bacterium
CAAAATCGCCGCGCAGCCGGTGCAATGCCCCTAAATGTGCTAGGGCGTTGGCGGTGCCAACCCGGTTTTGAATTTCGCGGCTGAGTGCCAGGCTGTGGTTGAGGTGCTGGTCGGCGGTGGGGTAGTTGCCCTGGGAAACGGCCGTTATTCCCAAAGCCAGCAGCGATTGCGTCATCCCCACCCGGTCGCCAAACGACTGCCGCACCGTCAACGCCTCCTCCAGCAGTTGGGCGGCGCGGCTGTAGTCGCCTAGCCCCTGGGCAATCCGCCCCAGGGCATTGGTCGAAAACGCCTGCAAACGACGGTCGCCCACCTGCGCCAACTGCGCCGTCGCCTGCTGGTGGTAGGTGGCCGACGTTTGGAAATCCCCTTCCAGTTCTGCCAGCAGTGCCAAACATTGCAGGGCAAAGCTGGCTCCCCACTTGTCCCCTTCGGCTTCAAACAAAGCGTGGCTTTGGTTCAGCATCTCGCTGGCGTGGGGCTGGTCGGGAAAGCCGACCCCCAGCCAAAGCAAGGTGAAGGCGATTTCGCGGTGGGTGGCGGGGACGTGGTTTTGCAAGATGGCAAGGCTTTCTTGCAGCAGCGACCGACCCTGCGCCAAAAAGCCGAGGCGAAAGGTGGCGCATCCCTGCCGCGCCAGCAGTTGCCCCAGCACAATTTGGTGCTGCGGGTCGGGGTTTTCGCTGTGGCTGCCGGGCGGAGGGCGGCGCAGGCTGGCAACGGCCTGGGCAAAGAGGGTTTCGCTGGCTTGGAACCAGCCGCGCATTTCGCCAAACAGCCATAGCCCTTCGAGGTATTGCTGAACGGCCGTTAAATCATGATTTGCCACCGCCCAGCGCCACCCGGCCAGCGTGTTGTCGCGGTTGCTGGCTAAATCGTTGAGTGCCTGGTGCTGCTGCTCCCCTTTTAGCTGCTGTTCGCAGCGGCGGGTGAAGGCGGCGTAATAACGGCTGTGGCGGCTTTGGGTGGTGGTGGTTTCGGAAACGGCCGTTTGCAGCTTCTCCGCCCCATATTGCCGCACCAGCGTATGCAAATCATACCGCCCCGTCTCCGTGCGCCGCACCAATGACTTGTCCACCAATGCCAGCAGGGCGTGGGGGGTGGCACCCACCACTTCCGCCGCCGCCGCTGCGTCAAAACCGCCGCGAAAGACGGCCAGTTGACGCAGCACCTGCCGCTCCTGGTCGCTGAGAAATTGCCACGAATATTCAAAAACGGCGCGGAGGCTGCGGTGGCGTTCCGGCACGTTTTGCAGCGACGTGGAGAGAAAATCGAGGTTGCGCTCAATTTCCTGGGCGATTTCGGCGCACGACATCATCCGCACCCAGGCGGCGGCCAGTTCCAGCCCTAGCGGGTTGCCGCCCACCAGTTGGCAGATGTGGAGCAGGTGGGGAATGTCGCTGGCGGTCAGGGCGAACTGCCCCCACGATTGGCGGGCGCGTTGCAGAAAAAGCTGGACGGCGCTGTAGGGGGCTAAATCATCCAGCGCCAGAGTGTCGCTGGGGGTCGGGTAGCCCATGCCGCGTATCGGCAGACTCCACTCCTCTTGCAAATGGAGCAGTTCGCGGGAAGTGACCAGTAGTTTGACCTGGGGGGCGCGGGCAATGATTTGGCTGAGCGGACTGGCTCCGCCGATGAGATGCTCAAAGTTGTCGAGAATGAGCAGCAGTTGGCGGTTGGCGAGGTGGTTGAGTAGCTGCTCTTCAGCGGTCAGACCACCGTAGAAAGCAAACTGAATCGCTTCGGCAAGGGCGGTGAAGAGCAGTTTGCTGTCGTTGGTGTGGGCGAGGGAAACAAGGTAAACGCCGTCGCGGAAGTGGGGGGCAAGCTGGTGGGCGGCTTGAATAGCGAGGCGGGTTTTGCCAATGCCGCCCGCGCCGACGATGGTGACAAGGTGGCAGGCGGGTTCAGCGGTGAGCAGTTGCAGGACGTGGCTGAGGCTGTTTTGCCGGCCGATGAAGGGGGTGGGGGTGGTGGGCAGGTTGGTGGGAGCCGTGGACTGTAGGGTGTGGGGTGAAGAGCGTGGGGTGTAGGAGGAACGGCCGTTTTGCTGGATTTGTTCGTAGAGAGCGGTGGTGGTGGCTTCGGGGGTTGCGTTTAATTCATCTGTTAGGCGTTGGGCAAACTGTTCGTATTGGCGTAGGGCGGTGGTGCGCTGCCCAAGCTGGCCGTAGAGGGCGATAAGCTGACGCTGGGCGTTTTCGTCGAGTGGGTCGAGTTCGACCCAGCGACGGGCGTAAGTAACGGCCGTTTCGCTGTCTTGCTGCTGTTTGTGGCGCAGAACGGCCGTTTGCAGCAGGTTGGCAACGTTTTTTTGCAGCGATTCGCTCTGAAAATAGTGCCATTCGCTAAACAGCGGGGCATCGGGCAGGGTGAACCCTTGCAAAAACGAGCCGCGATAGAGGTCAGCGGCTTGGTTGAGCGCGGCCAGCGGCAGGGTGCTGGCTTGATCGGCAAGCTGTTGGAATTGCGTCACATCAAGCCACAGGTTCTTTTTGTTGCCAAGCAGGATGTGGTCGCGGTTGCTGTCAAGCCACTGTTCCCCCAGCTCTTTTCGCAGTAGCCACAGCGCCTGGCGCAGGGCAGCATAGGCGCGGTCGGCTTCTTGCTCCGGCCACAGCAGGGTGGCTAATACTTCGCGGCGGTGGGGTTCGTTGGTGACGGCCAAATAGGCAAGCAGGGCGAGGTTTTTGCGGCGGGTGATGGTGAGAAAACGGCCGTTTTGCTCGACAAGCGGCTCACCCAACAGTGACAGACGTAGCGTAGACATGGGTCAGATTATAGCAGTTTGTGGAAAAGACGGGGGAGGAGACGGTTAGCGAACGGCCGTCAGGTATGATACAAGTCTATGATTATGCAACGAATTCAAGCCATACGTACAACCGTTGAGCCGTGGCAAAAAACGCTCTATATCGTCTTTTTTGCCCAGCTTGTGTCGGTGGTGGGTTTTGCCACCATTTTTCCATTTTTGCCGCTTTATGTGACCTCTCTAGGAACCAACACCTCCTTTAGCCTGGAATTTTTAGGCGGGATGGTGTATTCGGCACAGGCGTTTACGATGATGCTGACGGCTCCGCTGTGGGGGGCGGTGGCAGATAGGTATGGGCGCAAGGCGATGATCATTCGTTCTATGTTTGGGGGGGCGGTAGTAGTGGTGCTGATGGGGCTGGCAACTTCGGCGGAGATGCTGGTGGGGCTGCGGGCGTTGCAAGGGATTTTGACCGGCACGGTGTCGGCGGCCAATGCGCTGGTGGCGGCTTCGGTACCGCGCAAAAAGCTGGGGTATGCCATGGGGCTGATGCAGGTGGCACTGTACGGCGGGGTGGCGGTTGGCCCGATGCTGGGCGGGGCACTGGCGGATGCGTTTGGCTATCGGATGTCGTTTGTCTTAACGGCCGTTCTCCTCTTCCTCGCTGGCATTTTGGTGGTCGCCTACGTCCACGAAGATTTCACTCCGTCGCCGTCGGCCAAAAACGGCGGCAAATTGTCATTTTTGCAGGATTGGAAGCACATTTTTGCCGCCCCCGGCGTGAGCATCGCCTACACGGTGCGCTTTATGGTGGGGCTGGGGCAGATGATTGTTTACCCGGTGCTGTCGCTTTATATTTTGTCGCTGTTGCCCAAAGGGAGTGATGTCAACACCTACACCGGGCTGGTGATTGGTATTGGCGGGGCGGCAAGCACGGCCACGGCCATTTATTTTGGCAAGCTGGGTGACCGCATTGGGCACCGCAATATTTTGTTGGTCAGTTCTTTATTAGCGGCCGTTTTCTACATGCCACAAGCGTATGTCACCGCCGCCTGGCAGCTTTTGCTGCTGCAAGCGTTGACTGGTGCGGCCTATGGCGCAACTGTTACCTCGCTGACGGCGCTGCTGGGGCAATACACCGTTCCCGGTGAAGAGGGCAGCGTTTACGGACTAGACAACGCCATTTTGGCGGGGTCGCGCAGCATCGCGCCGCTGATTGGGACGGGGATTGCCGCCTGGTACAGTATGCGGGCTTCGTTTTTGGTTACGGGCGGCTTGTTTGTGCTGATTGGGCTGCTGGTGCTGGTCAAAATTCCCAAAAAACCGGCGATGCTGGCGGCGGCTGATTAATTCTAGCGGTTTTATTACCTCCTCCATTTTGGCGCGTTTCCTAGGTATGGCTAGGAAACGCGCTTTTGCTTTTGGGGGGTAAAATGGGACACGGAGTGCGCTAAGCTCTGTGTTGCGTGAATTGCTTCCAAAGGAAGCCAATGGTCAAAATGTTCAAGATACCATTGAAGAT
>JAGQGA010000516.1 GCA_020432595.1 Anaerolineales bacterium
TTGCCGTAGCGGCGCTGGTCGGTAAGTTCCAGCCTGGCTAGCGGCACTTCTTCGTACTCTTTGGGGTCAATTTGCACAATGACGAGGCCAACGGCCGTTAATAACCGTTCTGGCTGTTCGTCAATAATGCGAAGCGCCTCCAGCCACATCCCCTTGTACTGCGGCGGGGCGACATAAATAAGGTCAAACGGTTCGCGCTGGTAGCTGCGTAAATAGCCAAAGGCATCGGTTTGCACCACAATGGCGCGTTCCACCAGCCGCGTGGCTTCCAAATTTTCATGGATGGTGCGAATGGCGGCACGTATTGTGTCGGTGAATACCACCTGGGCTGCGCCCCGGCTCAGTGCCTCGATGCCCACCTGCCCCGTGCCAGCAAACAAATCGAGCCAGCGTGAATCAATCACCGATGTTCCCAGAATGTTGAACAGATTCTCTTTAACCCGATCCATGATGGGGCGGGTCGCGTCACCGGGAACTTTTTTTAATCTTTTGCCTCTTGCAGAGCCGCTAATGACACGCATTATAAATTTCCCCTATTCAACCACAATTTTGAATAAAACAAAATTATCACCCAATTGCACCCCGTCTTCCCCCAGCAGCGGCAGCCGCCACCCTTCGGTCTGCACCCACAGCCCCACGGCAACGGTGTATTCGCCCGGCGGCAAGGTGGTGGGCAGGGTTAGCTGGTGGCGATCCGGGACATATTTGTCCTGCGGCCAGCGGCGGGTAGGGAAGTCGCCGGGGTTGAGCTTGTCGGATTGGACAACCAGCACGCCCTCGGTGCTGAGCAGGTGGACAAACACCTGGTAGTTGATGTCAAGCTTTTGCTCGGCCTTCCAGTATAGCGTGAGGTTGAGCGTCTGGCCGGGGCGCAGCCGCTCGGCGGCGTGGTCGTAGCCGATGAGGGCGATTTGGCTGTCGAAGTCGGCAAAGGCGGCGTGGTCGGCCGATTCAACGACAAAACCGCTGGAGCTGTCGTGGAGGAGGTTGAGGGGTTGGAGGATGAGGAGATAAACGGCCGTTAATCCCGCCACCGCCGCCAACACCCACCACTCACTGCTTGTCAAAGGCTCGGCGGAAGTGGAGTGAGGGAAGAATTTCACGCAAAGGCGCAAAGACGCAAAGAAAAACAACCTATCTTTGCGCCTTTGCGCCTTTGCGTGATCATTTTGATGATTTGTAGACTGGCGCGATTGTCGCCACCCTAACAGCAGCGTCAGCAGCAGTGCCGCGCTGCTAATCATCCAAGCTACCGTGCGCCCTGGCGTGGTGCCAAATTTAAATTCCACCACATGCGTGCCGGCCGGAACGCTCACCACCATGAACCCTTCCGGCAAACCGAGGTCAATTTCGGCTGGTTCGCCATCTACGGTGGCATGCCAACCGGGAAAATAAAAGTGGAAAAGCCGCAGTGGGAATGGCTTGGGCGAGGTGACGGTGTAGCGAAAATGGAGCGGTGTCACCGTTTCCCAGGTCGCCGTGGCGGCGTCGGGCATAGCATCGAGATTGAGCCGCTGGGGGGGCAAACCGAGGAAAAAGTTTTCCACGACCTTTTCTTGGCGGCGGGGAATGACCTCAACGGTGACGGGAACGTAGTCGGCGGTGGAGGTGGTGCCGAGCCAACGACCGCGCAGCTCAATCTCGGTCATGGTGATGAGGTTGGCAGGGCCAAACTCGCCCCAGGGAGCGGGGACGCTGAGGGGTAGACCAAGAAGGATGGGCAGCGTGACAAAAACGGCCGTTAACCACCCACGTTGTTGCAGCAAAACGGCCGTTCCGCCCCCCGCCAACACCGCCAACATCGCCGCCGCCGCCCCCAGCAGCCGCCAGGGAAATTGGAAAAAGGGCAAAATGGGGGTGGCTTCCCACAAAAAGGTGGAGGCGGGCAGCATGAGGAAGGTGAGGGCAAAAAAGGCAATGGCAAAAAAAAGCAGGTGGCTGGCCTCCTTGACCCGCCGTAGCCCCAGCAAAATTAGCCCCAGCCCACCCAGCACCCACTGGGCAATGCCTAAATTCAAGCTAAACGCCGCTTCCGTGGCTCCCCAATCGAGCCGCTGCGACGGGGCCAGCAGTTCGCGCAGCGACAAAAAGTGGGTGTGAAAGTCGTAGTTGTCGTTTTGCCCGATGAGTGTGTTGAGGTTGACACTGTGGCGCTCCAAAATAACGGGCAGCCAAAAAAAAGCGGCCAACGCTAAACCAACAGCCAAGGCTGTCGGTAACAACCAGAACCTTGCCACGACCCGCCCCCAATCTCTAATCGCCAATCGCCACTCTCCCCACCGCCACACCACCCAGCCGCACAGCAGGCCAAAAAAGAGCAGCCCCATGAGGTTGTGGGTGAGGATGACGGCGGCGGTGGTAAAAACGGCCGTTATCCACCGCCCCCCGCTTTTCTCCCGCCCCAGCCTGTCCAACGACCACAAGGCGATGGCAAAGATGCCAAAGCTAAAGGTTTCGGGGGCCACGCCGCGCACGTGGGGGTCAACGTATTGCAGGTAGGGGGCATAGAGATAAACGGCCGTTGCCACCAGCCCCGCTCGTCGCCCCCAATTATCCCGCACAAAGCCATACATCCCGATTGCCGCCAGCAGCAGCCCCAGCAGCAGCACAAACTTAACGCCATCCACCGCATCCAGACGCGGCAGCAGCTCCACCAGCAGCCCCACATAATAGGTCAGCGGCGCGTAATAATTAAAAATCGGGTAGCCATACCCGTGATAAAAATCAGGTGCCCAACGTGGGTATAGTTCCCCCCCTCGCACCAACTGGCTCAACTCCACCAGCCGGAAAATATGTAGTTCCGCATCCGTCCCCTGCGGCAGGCTGGGAATATGCAAAAACGGCCAGAGGGCGATAAACGCAATCGCCACCACCAGCCCAAACCCAGGATCAACCTGCCGCCACCACGTTTTAACCGACATCTACCCTGTGAAAAAAGGAGATTGGAGAGTGGGGATTGGAGATTCATGAATCTCCAATCCCCACTCTCCAATCTCCGAGAAAATACCCGTTTTATATCCGCAAAAGCCGCATTACTTCAAGCTTTCTTCCACCAATTCCGCAATTTGTTCTGGGTGAGCTGCCACTTTAACGCCCGCCTCTTGCAAAGCTTTCACCTTGCCGGCCGCCGTGCCAGCATTCCCTTCCACAATCGCCCCCGCATGACCCATGCGCCGGCCGGGAGGAGCCGTTTGTCCGGCAATAAAGGCATAGACAGGTTTGGTGATATGCGCCTTGATATAGGCCGCCGCTTCCTCTTCCGCACTGCCGCCAATCTCGCCAATCATCACCATCTGCTTGGTGTCGGGGTCATCTTCAAACATTTGCAGCACGTCAATAAAGTTCGTGCCGTTAATCGGGTCGCCGCCGATGCCGACGCAGGTGGTTTGCCCAATCCCCTTCGTGGTCAGCGCATACACCACCTCATAGGTCAGCGTGCCGCTGCGCGAAACCAGCCCAATGGGGCCAGGCATGACGATGTTGCCGGGGATAATCCCGACCTTGGCCTCGCCAGCGGTAATCAAACCGGGGCAGTTGGGGCCAATCATCCGCACCCCTTTGCGATCCAAATAGGCCCGCGCCTTGATCATGTCCTGAATTGGAATATGCTCCGTCAGCGTCACAATCAGCTCAATCCCGGCCTCGGCGGCTTCCAGAATGGAGCCAACGGCGAAGCGGGCGGGGACGGTGATCATGGAGCAAGTAGCACCCGTGGCTTCAACGGCCGCTCGTACCGTGTTAAACACAGGTATCCCATCCAGCACCGTTTGCCCCCCTTTGCCGGGGGTGACACCGCCGACAACGTTGGTGCCATATTCCATCATTTTGCTGGTGTGGAACTGCCCTTGCTTGCCAGTGATCCCTTGTACAATGACTTTGGTGTCTTTGTTGAGTAATATGCTCATCTTATCCTCTTGAGCCGTAATCGGTAATCAGTAATCGGTAATCAGTGAACAGTTCATACTGATTACTGTTGACTGATTACTGTTTACTGACTTCTATTCGCGGCAGCAACGGCCTTCCCAGCGGCTTCCATCAGCGTAACGGCCGTTTCCATGTTCGCCTCAGCCAAAATTTGCCGCCCCTCGGCCGAATTTGTCCCCAGCAGCCGCACCACCATCGGAACATTTGTTTGCAGTTCATTCAGTGCTGCCACAATGCCCCGCGCCACAATGTCACCACGCACAATGCCGCCAAAGACATTGAACAAAATCGCCTTCACGCCGGGGTCAGAAAGGATGATTCGCAAAGCGGCCGTTACCCCTTCCT
>JAGQGA010000517.1 GCA_020432595.1 Anaerolineales bacterium
CGGCCACGACAGATGAGCCTGTAAAAAAAGCCAGCATCAAGGCAATAATAATAAGTTGAATGGTGACAACCCATCCAAATGAGTTTGTGATACCCAATCGTTGAAAAGTATTGGTTAAATCGGCCGTAATCGCCAATCCTGACAACAGGAATGAGACAAAAACAAAATATTTTTGGTACCTATCCATCCATCTCTGGACAGTATTAAGCCAGGTAAGCCGCTTATTCATTAAGTTCTCGTTTCCCGTCTACTCCCCATCTTCCCAAAAGTGCCGGGCGGCTAACGTATACAGATCGGCCGTGAGCTGGCAAAGTTGGCTGGCTGAATATTGGTTGAACATACAGGCGGGTGATGAGGCCGTGCTGCGACTGGACCAGCAGCGTGGGCAGGTTTGGAAAAGCAGAAAATGACTCTAGTTATTTTGACGATCAGATAAATTTCGACCTAAAAATATAAAGATTATGGACTGCATTTTTCCTGGGTTTGAAGAGCAACAAAAATATAGGCCGCAAGCCTTGCGCCTATTTCCAGAATTAGCATAATAAGCGGCAAGGTAACTTGCCCAATTAATAATTCGGCGGTTTCATATCACAGCTTCTATTGATAAGGATCAAAGCACAAGAGAAGGAAGCCATTTATGCAATACTCCATCCTCGGTTCGACCGGTATCAGAGTGTCCCAGATTGCCCTCGGCACAGCCACCTTCGGAGTCGCACCGACTGCGGAGCACACCGATCGGCTTGTCGGCGAAGCGCTTGACCTTGGCATCAACTTTATTGACACCGCCGACGTGTACGGAAATATGCCAGTCTTTGACCGGCCGGGTGCTCCTGCTGCGGCTGATCGGGAACCTGCCGAGCAGCTCATTGGTCGTGCACTCCGTGGTCGCCGCGACGAGGTGGTGATCGCCACCAAGTCCAACGGGATCGTCGGGCATGGCGTCAATGACCGTGGCCTGTCGCGCAGGCATATCATCCGCCAAGTCGAAACGAGCCTGCGTCGTTTAGAAACCGACTATATTGACCTCTATTACGCCCACGACCCTGACCCGCATACACCGCTGGAGCAGACCCTCGCAACCTACGACGACCTTATTCGGCAGGGCAAGATCCGCTACGTTGGCCTGTCTAATCATCCGGCTTGGCTGGTTACCCGCGCCCTGTGGATTGCAGACGATCGGCGTTTGAACGCGCCCGTCGCCGTGCAGGTAAAATACAATCTCATTGACCGTGCTGCTGAACGCGAACTCGCGCCCGCTTGCGAGAAGTTCGGGCTGTCCATCATCCCCTACGCACCGGTGCACGGTGGCTTGCTTGCCAGTCTTGAAGTCCTCGCCCGGGAAGTCTCTGGCGATCAACGATTTCAGGGTTCCGGGTTTCCCAAGTCTGAAATCACCATTGCCCGCGAGGTTGAGCGACTCAGCCGTGAATGGGGGCTACAGCTATATCAGGTGTCGCTTGCCTGGTTACTGTCGCGCCCGGCAGTCGCATCAGTCATCGTTGGAGCCGAGACCCTAGACGAATTACGCGCTAACGCGACAGCGACTGACGTCCAGCTTGAACAGGCGCAACTCGATGCGCTAACTGCGCTAGCCAACGAATCTACAGCTTTTTATCATCGTGCCGGCGACGGACCGGAACAACCGCCCGCAGCAGCCGACCCTGACGCGGCCGACTGAGCTACTCGATGATGCCGACCATCATTGGAGAAAATGATTATCTCAGTAGTGAGGTGATGAACGGCTATGCCTGTTATCCAGCGACTGGAAAAGGATTATTCATCTTTGGTGACCTCGGTGATATGACCTCTCCAGGGACAAAGGTGTACCTGCCGTTTATTGTAGTGCCATAGTTATTTGTATTGCTTAACCCTCTTTCTCGCCTCTTTCTAAATTCAAAGCCAGCAGGCGTTCTAGGATTTGTTCATCTGTTAGATCGTTGGGCCAGCCGTAGGCGGCAAGCACGGCCGTATCCAGCTTCTTATGCGCCAAATCCAGCCAGGTGGGGCGCTGGTTGTACAGATTGGTGAGCGTGCGCTTTTTCAACTCGGCTTCACTGGCACCGGGGGGATTTAGCCAGGCGTCCCGCTTTTCCACCAATTCACGAGCGGCCGTGGCAATGGCCACCACGCGGGGATCGTCCTTGGGTTCGTGACCGGGTGGCCAGGGGAATGGGAAAGTTTCAAAAGTAGTTGTTGGAGTATATCGCGACCCACTACTCGCTTCACGGAGCTGGGTTCCCTGGCTTCTAGCCCATAATTCATGAATTCGCGACTGCAATAAACCAAAGAAATAATCATCATCTCTGGTAATAACAATGATTAAATTCGCAGGAATTACGTCTAAATCGATCCAGCTAAAAAAACGATGCTTGGCAACCATCGAAGTTCCAATATATCTAGTTACGGATTCGAGCTTTTCTCGCATTTCTGGTCGGGAGCGTGTGAATAACCACCAAGGATCAGTTTTAGGAGTGCGACTTTTTTGTCGAGCTGGCTTTACATTTTTCTCTATGTACTCAAAAGGTGCTTCGTAAAGAGAAGCATCCTCAAGTGACATATCAACGCCAAAATCAACAATCCATACATCACGTCGCCGCTTTGTAATATCGGTTCCGTTGAAATATGGTTTAACTACATCTGAATTAGGACGGCCGTTTGGATTTTCAGGTAAAGCTAACCACTCTCTGGCAATATCTCCTTCCACATAAAATGGTCCAGCAGGGGTGACACCCATAAACGAAAGCCCAAAATTCTCTTCCAATTGGTTTGCACGGGTTAAATCAATAATAGATGTCAGATCAGCATTTATGGTTTCTACAAAATTACCGTCTAA
This sequence comes from Anaerolineales bacterium, assembly GCA_020432595.1. The sequence goes on from JAGQGA010000517.1 coordinate 2,834, forward strand.
TATTCGCTTTTGTTTTTGACCATCATCAAAACCAATCATAGAAACATGTACAGTTGCACCATCAAGAATCCAATTGCGATCAGATTCAGCCCAAAAAATATCTCCTGTTTCTTTTATTCGTTCCAAAACTTGTCGATTAGCACCACCTCGAATTCCCTGCGTTGCTAATAACCCAGCCCGATCAAAACGGCCTAATTCGATTAATTTGCGGGCCCGTTCAAACCAATAACAAACTAAATCTGATTCATGCTTTACGCGGCCTTGATAAAGTTCAAAGAGAGCATCAACATAGCCATCCCCTAATTCGGACCGCATTCTTTTGCCACCCAAGAACGGCGGATTGCCAATCACCACATCTGCCTCAGGCCAGGTCGGTTCCACGGGACGGCCGTTTTCATCAGTCGCCAGAATCGCATCCATATGCTTGATGTTATCCAGTGGCTTCAAAATCGGCTGCCCTGGGTGGCCAAAGCCGTTTTCATGCAGCCATTGAATATACCCAATCCACACCGTCGTTTGGGCCAGCTCATAGGCGTAATCGTTCAGCTCAATGCCGTACAGCTGCGCCGGGGACACGGCCGGAATAAACCGCCCCACGCCCAAATCCCCCGCCAGCGTAATCACCTCTTTTTCCAAATCGAGCAGCAGCCGCAGCGCCACGTACAAAAAATTGGCGCTGCCACACGCCGGGTCCAGCACCCGCACGGCCGCAATTTCGGCCGCAAAGCCAGTCAGCAGGGCAGTCAGTTCTTTTTGTAGATTCGTCTTTTTACGGCCGTTTGCCGCATCTCGCTGGGCCGCAATTTCCCGCGCCTGGGCCTGCACATCTGCCCAGCGCCGCCGCAAGGGGGCCATCAGCACCGGCTCCACAATCAGCAAAATATCTTCCTTGCTGGTGTAATGAGCGCCCAACTGCGCCCGCAACGCCGGGTCCAAACTGCGCTGGAACAGCGTCCCCAAAATCGACGGCTCGATGCTGGACCAATCCAGCCCGCTCACCCGTGCCAGGATGTCCAGCCCGGTACTGTCTAGCTCTAAAACGGCCGCATCATCAAACAAGCCACCGTCAAAATACGCTATTTCGGCCACGCCAAACCAACCCCCGTTGGCCATTGCGTTAAACAACTGCTGAAGCTGCTGGGCAAAGTCCGGCGCACGGCCGCGCGTGCGGGCCACCAACTGCGAAAACAGATTTTCCGGCAGCAGGCCAATATCTTCCGCAAACAAGCAAAACAACAGGCGAATGAGAAAATGGGCGATCTTGTCTGGCTCTTCCCCCCACTTGCGCAGTTGGTCAGCTAACTTGGCAAACTCCCGCGCAGCTTCCTGGGTGACATGTTCCGTCGATTGGGCCGCCCGGAACTGGTCTGGCTTGTAAAACAGCGCCCGCAGCTGCTCCATCCCCTCCCGCGTCAGCAAATCATC
>JAGQGA010000518.1 GCA_020432595.1 Anaerolineales bacterium
GCATGAAGCGCGATATTACCCCAGAGGCCGAAACGGAACGGTTTCTGCAATTACGCGAGCAGCATGGCTATACTGCCTTTAAGTTTCGCATTGGTAAGGAAGTGGGGCATGACCAGGACGAATGGCCGGGGCGCACCGAAGCGATTGTGCCCACCATTCGCCGTGCTCTGGGTGATGAGGCCACGCTGCTGGTGGATGCCAACTGCTGCTATACGCCACAAAAAGCGATTGAAATCGGCCGTTTTTTGAATGATTATGGGATTGTCCATTATGAGGAGCCATGCCCCTACTGGCATTTTGAGTGGACAGCGCAGGTGACGGAAGCTTTACGGCCGTTAACCATTCAAGTAGCTGGGGGTGAGCAAGATTGCTCCATCACGCAGTGGCAGCGCATCATCAACGCCCGCGCTTTTGACATTGTGCAACCCGACATTTGCTACATTGGCGGCGTAACGCGAATGCTGCGGGTGGCAAAAATGGCGCAGGCAGCGGGGCTGCCTTTTACCCCCCACACCGCCAACCTGTCGCTTGTCACCGTCTTCACCCTCCACGTCATGGGGGCTATTCCCAACGCTGGTCCCTATGTTGAGTTTTCCATCGAAGGGGACGATTATTACCCGTGGCAAATTGGGCTGTATGAGCCAATGCCCAAAGCCAACAACGGCCAAGTGCAAATCCCCAGCGGCCCCGGGTGGGGGGTGGAAATTAACCCAGTTTGGCTAAAGGGGGCAGCGTATCAGGTGACAAATCGGCAGAATTTTTATAGTAATCAGTATTCAGTAATGTCGTTTCACGACCGCTCCGCGCTCGGTAAACAGTAGGCCACTGATTACTGATTACTGGTTACTGTTTACTGCTTACCTGGCTTTTCCGCCGGGGAAAAGCGGTCGGCGAGGTGGGCAAGCTGTTGACTGAGCCATTGCAGGCCGCGTACGGTTCCCTGGCGGGCTTCTTCTTTCCAATCGGTTTCTTTGATGCGGGTCTGAACGGCCATTACCGCCTCCCTGGCCTGTCTCTCTGCTGCTTCCGAAACCTTGTCACGCACAAGCTGGGTACTTTTGTTGGCAACCGTCGAGACACCTTCCCGCACTTTGCCCGTCACCTTGCGCCGCGTTTCGCTCTCCCACGCCTGCCGCGCCGTGTCCGACACCTGCTGTGTCACCTGGTTGGCGTGTTCGCGCAGCCCAAAAGCCTGTTTTTCGGCCACAAAGGGAGCCACGTCTTCTTCGGTAATAATCAGACGGCCTGATTCTTGTTCTTGTGTCATACTTGTCTCCATGTTTTATCGCATAAAAGTGGTGAGTGTAGATGGCAAACCCTCTACGCACCACTCCTTACCCTTTACGCAAAGCTGGGGCATTGGTTTCGTCCCAAAGATGAGTGCTTTATGACAGCATATCTTGAGCAGGGCAATGCGTCTTTGCAGCAGGGGGAGTATCTTGCTGCCAAGGAGGCGTATGAAAAAGCCTTAAGGGCGGGGGAGGAAGCGGCTGAGGTGCATATGGCGTTGGGGCATGTGGCGGCAATGCAGGGAGAATGGAAAACGGCCGTTTCCCACTACACCACCGCCCTACAACACAACCCGCAAGAAGCCTACACCTACCGCTTTCGCGGCATTGCCCACTATGAACTCCGCCAATATCACTCTGCGTTGGCCGATTTTAATGACGCAATCAGGCTATCGCCTTACGATGACACCGCTTTTTGGCTGCGGGGTCGCGTTTTTGCCGCCCTGGGCGATCACGCTTGGGCAATCAACAGCTATACGCAGGCAATTGAGTTGGCTCCAAATGAGGCGATCTACTATGAAGACCGGGCAGAGGCGTGGGAGAGGGTGGGAAACGGCCGCTTTGCCCAAGAAGACCGTCAAAAAAGCGTGAATTTATCGCTTAAAGGCACTCAATGATAACCTAATGACCCATCCGTACTAATGACAAACCTTGCAAAAAACCTTACGATTACGCCATCTTAGAAATTTGACGTGGGAGTCAGCAGTAACCATCCCAAACTTAATTAAAGAAATGTATCGGTAAAATAGGAGCCGCAAACGTAGTAATCACAACGGCCAACTTGGAGATAAATATCATGATGACTGCACTTATTATTTTCGTTATTCTTTCTATCGTTACTTCTGTGATTGTTGTTGCTGCTTGTGTCAAATCTTCGCAGGTTACACAGTGGGAAAGCACCCCCGAAACCTTTGAGAGCGTACCTGTAAAAAAAGCAGCCCCCCGCCCGGAAGTTTCCCGCACAACTGCCATGACGCTTTAACGGCAGACCCGTTGTCAGGAAATTCCTTAGTACTAAGTGGCTACTGACATCGTGGTCAAATGCGCCAATAATTCTTTATCATTTAATGAAGTGTTTGATAAAGAGGTACAAAATCATGGCAATGCTCTACATCTTTTTCGCTGGCGTCTCACTTGCCACCATTATTCTCATCTCCGTCTCCATGATTTCGCCCCAAGAACCGTCTGATTTTTAGTAGAACTCTCCTTGTGGTTAAATAAAAACAGGTCACCTAGGTGACCTGTTTTTTGTTTCAGGGCTTGTGGTGGCTAAATGGAGGCACGCGAGTTGCTGCGGCCAAGGCTACGCCCTCAACCACAGCCTGCTCAATGACACAGCCGTCCCCCACCCGCGCATCACGCACAATGGTGTTTGGCCCAATGACACAGTCTGCGCCAATGATGGTTTGGCCTTGTACATAGCTATTGGGCCAAATGATGGTATCCTGTCCAACTTCTACATCCTGGTCAATATAAATAGTGTCTGGGTCAATCAACGTTACGCCTTGTGCCAACAAACGGCCGTTTGCCCGCCGCCGGAACGCCTTTTCTACATCCACCAGCTCGCTGCGCGTGCCCGCCCCCAAACATTCGTCGGGGTCGCTAACAGCAATCGCCTCCACCAGTCGGTTTTGCGCCACAGCCAGACCAATCATATCGGTCAGATAATACTCGTGCCCACTCCGCGCCCGGCGCAAAGGTAAATTGCTGATGCTGTCCCATAAAAATTGGGCATCGAAACAGTAGACCCCAGCATTTAGCTCCCGAATTGCCAAAATGTCGGCCGTGTTGGGGCGCTGTTTGGCTTCGGCCACTTCCACAATTTCTAAAACGGAACCACGCCCACCATCGCCACGCACCACGCGCCCAAAGGAACTGGTGGGTTCGCCCATGACAGAAAGCATGACGACGGCAGCACCTGTTTCAACCTGCTTTTGCGCCAGGCAAGCCATGGTTTCGCTACGCAGCAGGGGCATATCGCCATAGGTTATAATGACTTGGGAAGAACGGCCGTTTAACACCTCTCGCCCCATCATCGCCGCATGACCCGTTCCCAACTGCTCCGGCTGCACCACATACTCAGCCCGTTCGCCAAAAAGCGAACGCACCCCATCTTCACCCGGCCCTACAATTAAAACCGGCGGCAACGACGCCACCGCTTGCGCGGCCGCAAACGCATGAGCCACCATTGACTTCCCACCAACCTCATGCAAAATCTTCTGCTTCTTTGAAAGCATACGGGTACCTTGCCCCGCAGCCAGGATCATTACAGCTATTGTCATTTTTCACTCCAATAATATGCTTGCTTTTAGGCGACATTTTACGATACAGGGCTTAAGAAGCTAGTTAAGGGAGAATAAAAAAAGGACTGGGTTATGTACCCAATCCTTTTTCCTGCTGAGGTGGCAGGACTCGAACCTGCGAATAACGGATTCAAAGTCCGCTGCCTTAGCCACTTGGCGACACCTCAACTACGGCCTCGTATGCTAACACATCCCGGAAAGGTTGGCAAGGGGTGAAAAGTTCCGGCAATTGCGCTAAAATGGATCGGTTAGATCAACTAGGGCAATGGTAACTGCATGAGTATAGAACCTGTTATTGAGTTTCGAGGGGTGGGCAAGCGGTTTGATTTTTCGGCCGACACCCCGCAATCCGTGCTGGAAGGGATTGTGTCTACCTTTTCACGCCGACCGCGCACACCACGCAAGCGCGACGACCTTTGGGCACTGCGGGACGTGGACTTTCAGGTTCTGCCAGGTCAGTGCATGGGGCTGATTGGGCGCAACGGCAGCGGCAAAAGCACGGCACTCAAGCTTATCGCCCGCATTTTGCGCCCCACCACGGGGCGCATCGTGGTGCGGGGGCGGGTCAGTGCCTTGTTGGAGTTGGGAGCTGGGTTCCACCATGATCTGACTGGGCGAGAAAACATTTTTTTAAACGCCTCGGTTTTAGGG
>JAGQGA010000519.1 GCA_020432595.1 Anaerolineales bacterium
CTTTTTTTTTTTTTTTTTATCACAGTTGCTTCGACGAGTCTTCGAGGAGAAATCCCGCTTACTTGGCGATGTCAATGGGATTTCTCGGAGGACCTCGAAATGACACCTGTACAGTTACAAAGTAAGTCAGATTGCCAATCTTCCTTACACCAAATTATTGTTGTTACCCATCATACAAAAAAAACGCTTCCAAAACGCTTCCACGCCCAAAATGTCTAAACCCCAAGAGGTCACCTAGCCATCTGTTTGCTCGGCTTCATAAGCGACAATCCAGTTAGAGACGGTTTGGTGGTTGACCTGTAGATCGCGGGCAATGGCGCGAAAGCTCTCGCCCGCCAGAAAGCGGGCAATGGCCTGTTCACGCATGGCGTGGGGGTAACCGTTTCGCTGTGGTTTCGGGGTAAATTTACGGTTGCATTGCCCACAGCGGTAGCTTTGGCTGCCAGACGGGTTGCGGCCGGCTTTGCTGAAGCTGTGGGTCTGGCCGCATTGGGGGCAAGAAAGCGTGTGGTCGGAAGCATTCATTGGCCCTTTAGCGACGGTGGTTGGTGGCTGTGGCTGGTACAGACTTGCCTCTCTTACCAGCCACTAGCCACCAACCACCAGCCCCGTGCGGTTTATCCGCGCTGGGTACTGCCTTATTATCTAGTCGGGTTTCCTCGACAAAGGCAGTATACGGATCGTGCGCTTCCAAAACGCTTCCACGCCGTTTCCAACCAAGTTGCGGGGTATTTGTGGGGAAGCGTTTGGCGAGGGGGGAGGGTTGGGGGAGGGAAAATTACGCAAAGGCGCAAAGTCGCCAAGAAAAAATTTGGCGAGCTTTGCGCCTTTGCGTGATCCTTTTACTCATTTGTCTGACAAGTTGTTCGTAGACCTGGGAAAGTCAGCAATTCTCAGTTTAACCAAAGCCTATCGTAGGGGCGGGATGACCGGGATTAACGTTGGCAACGCCGCTGGCCTTTTCTCCCGGTCATCTCGCCCTCGTATTGGCCGGAAACGGCCGTTTTTGCGAAACGCATGGGCGAGACGGCGCGGGGACAACGCCATTTGTTCACCTCGCGTTTACCCGCGCCATCCCGCCCCTACCTCTTTTATGCCAACAGGAAATTAGCATCAATGCGGCGCAAATATCCATCGCTAATAAGCTGGCTATGGCTGACAGCCTTATTTTGGCGACTGCCCGCGCCCACAAGGCCACGCTTTGGACGCAGGATGCGGATTTTGCGGGGATGGAGGGGGTGAGGTTTATTGCGAAATAGGTGGTGGGAGGGGAAAAACGGCCGTTTGTGAAACGAACGAGGGAAGGGAGTACAGGTACTTACTGAGCTGTACGAATTTCTTTGCATTGCTGTAGCAGTAAATCGGCCGTTATTAACGTCAAACCATTTTCCAACGCGGTTGCAGCAATAAAACGATCAGCAGGATCTTTATGGGGCAAATCAATTTGACGACTTTTAACAGCAATTGCATGAGTTAAAACAGCTTCTTTAACAGGGCTTTTCTCAAGTGCATTGGCTATCCACTCCTGAGGTGTAGGATAAAGTTCAATTTTACCCTTTTCGGCTAAAACTAACGTTTCCCAAATGGAAATTGGGGAGATGAACAGCTCATTGTTTTCATCTATGAGAAGTATGACAACCTCATCATCTAATCTGGTTGGCTCCAGTAGGCTCCAAAGCCAAATATGCGTATCAAGAAGGTATCTCATCCTGACAAGACTTCCCACATATCCGTTTCGGCAACAGGTGCAACAATATCATCGAGAATTCTGCCGGTATTTTGCATACAGCCTAGCCAGGACATAGGGGCTGGTGGAGAGGCTGGTACAATTTTGACCAACAATTTCTCACCATCAGTGATAAGAATAGGTTTGTTTGAGCGATTGACTGAATCAATAATTTTATGTAAGTGCTGTTCCAAAGTTGAAAGTCTTATCTGTTCCATGACTATGCTTGGTTACTCTGCTCATCGTTAAAGTTGATGTTAGTATAGCATGAAAACGGCCGTTTTTCCCACCCACCATCAATTAGCAGGAGATTGGAGATTGAGAGATTGGAGATTAATCTCTAATCTCCAATCTCTAAACGGCATTCACCCCCTAGCAACCTACGTCAGCGTGAAATAACTACCGCCTGCTCCGCCGCCGCCGTTGCCGTGTAGTCCAGCAGGCCGTTTCCAGCTCCGTCGCGGACGCGCCAAACGTTGCCCTCGCCACTCCACAGCCCCACCGTTGCCCCGGCCGCTACGTGGAAATAAGCCTCTTCCGTACCGTCAGCAGCCACCAGATAGCCGGCCGCATGACCATTGCTTTGATTAGTAAAGGTGAGCCAACTGCCACCTAACGGCCGTTTCACCAACACACACTGTCTGTCCAGCGGCGCCGCCGTATACTCTTGCAGCGTCCCGCCACCCGGCTCCTGCACCACCCACTTGTCCCCGGCAAACGTCTCCTGGTCATAGCTGCCGCCGTCGGCCACGCGGAAATATTCTGTCAGTTGCGACTGCCGATCTAGCCAGAATCCCACCCCTTCAAAGCCGCTTTGGTTAACCACACGCACCATCACGTCAGCCTGAGCGGGGGCGGGCATGTCGCCGCACAGCGCGGGCAGATTGGCGTTGGCAACAACGGCCGTTTGTGGGGCAGTAACGGCCGTTTGTGGCTGCCCACCCGTCACACTCGCCAACCCAGTGCCCCCGTTCAGCAGCATCAAGCCAGCCACAGCCAGCCCAGCCACAACCAGCAGCCCCACGATGACCCACGGCCAACGGCGCCGACGGGGTTGTGACGGCGGTGCGGCGGCTGGTTGGGGAACGGAAGTGGGTGAAGAAGGGGGGGCAGAAACGGCCGTTTTTCCTCCACCCCTCGTCGCCGCCGGAGCCTGATGCACCGGAGACACAATCACCGTCCCCTCCATCGGCGCAACCTGCGGCACCACATACGTTTTATCATCATCCATCACCGCCGCCCCGTCCACCTTGTCCAGCGCCAGCGCCATCTGCTGTGATGTCCGATAACGCTGATCCGGCTCCTTCGCCATCGAACGGGTAATCACCTGCTCCACCCCTATCGGCAAATTCGGGTTTGAGTCGCGGATACGGGGCACCGGCTCCATAATGTGCTTCATCACCAGTCCAACTGGCGTATCTGATTGGTACGGCAGCCGGCCCGTCAGCATCTCATACAAAATCGCCCCCAGCGCATAAATATCGCTGCGGCCATCCAGGTCTTGCGCTCCCTTAGCCTGTTCCGGACTCATGTAGGCGGGGGTGCCAATGACGCTGCCGGTACTGGTCAGCGATGCCGTTTGCTGCAGCAACTTGGCAATGCCAAAATCAGAAAGATAGGCATCGCCATGCTGGTCAAACAAAATATTGCCCGGCTTCAAATCGCGGTGGACAATGCCCGCCTCGTGTGCTTTTTGCAACGCGGAAGCGATGCGGCTGACAATGCGGGTAGACGCTTCCAACGGCATGGGACCACGCCGCAGCTTGTCCAGCAGCGAGCCACCTCCCATATAGCGCATCACCAAATACGGCTGCCCTTCGTGTTCACCAAAATCGTAAACCGGCACAATCGCCTTGTGTTCCAGCCCGGCAATCATTTTTGCCTCACGCTCAAACCGCTGGCGAAAGGCAGGGTCATGCAAAAAGGCGTGGGGTAGCACTTTCAGCGCCACATCCCGCTCAAAGCGGGGGTCATGCGCCAAATAAACGGTCGCCATCCCGCCCTGTCCCAACTCTTTTTTCACTTCATAACGGCCAATCATTTTGGGGGTGGTCATACTCTCTCCTCGGTAAGATAGTGGCTGGTGGCTGGTGATTAGTAGCTGGTACAAGCTACCAGCCACTAATCACCAGCCACCATTTCATAACGCAATTTAGAAGTTCAACTTCTCCGAAGAAGTTGAACTTCTTGCCGAGCCTACGGAATCAACACACACTGCGTCGCTTCGGCGGAGGCGGCGTAGGTCAGCAGCACGCTGCCGGCCGCATCCTGCACCACCCATTTGTGCGTCGGGTATGTCTCTTGGTCAAAAGCAGCTCCGTCGCCCACGCGGAAATATTCGATTAGCTGTCCCGCCGACTCTTCCCAAAACACCGTCGCTTCTGCACCACTTTGGTTGACAAAGCGCACCATCACGTCGGCTTGCACGGCGGCGGGAACATTGGCGCAGGGGTCAGTGGTTTCGGCATTGGCGGCAGCACATGGGTTTTGCTCACCCACCGTCACCTGCA
>JAGQGA010000051.1 GCA_020432595.1 Anaerolineales bacterium
GATTATGCCCCAAATCAAGCATTTGCAGCTTTGTCAGCCGCCCAATCCCATCCGGCAGATCGGTCAGCCGATTGGCACTTAAATTTAGCACCTCCAAATCGGCTAGTTCCCAAAGGGCAGCGGGCAAATGGGTTAGCTGGTTGTTGTAGGCACTAAGCTGGCGAAGATGGGGTGGGAAGGTGGCGGGCAGGTCGGCTATTTGGCTGTTGTCCAGATTGAGGATGCGGTCATCGGGATCAGCCGCATTCTGATGATGAAGTGTGGGCATAATAGTCAAGAGATAAAGCCTTTTTGCAAGAAAAATTCGGCGAGAAGTTCAACTTCTTCTGAGAAGTTGAACTTTTAAAACAGAGTTACTGCCACGGGTAAGGGGTAAGCGGGGTGATGTTGTAGTATAGCTCCACGATGCGGCGAAAGATGGGGGCGGCAACGGCCGATCCTTCCCCTCCGTTTTCGGCAATCACAGCAATGGCAATTTCTGGCTCATTGACCACCCGGCCATCGGCGAGGGTGACGGGGGCGGCGGGGGCGTAGCCAGCAAACCAGGCGTGGGAGTTGCGTGGTGGGTCTTCGGCGGTGCCGGTTTTACCCGCTACTTTAATGGGCAGCCCGACAAATTTATCGGTAGCAGTGCCGGTGGGGCCATTGGCAACGTTCCACAGGCTTTGCTGGATGACGGCCAAATTTTCCGGCGACAGCGGCAGTTCGCCGCGCACATGGGGGGGCCACGGCTCGTCGGGGGCACCGCCGCCTGCGCCAATGCGGTCAATGAGGTTGGGTTGGTAGAGCGTGCCGCCGTTGGCAACGGCCGTTAACACATCAGCAATTTGCAGCGGTGTCACCTGAACAAACCCTTGCCCAATGGACATATTGACGGCATCGCCCGGCACCCAGCCTTCGCCAATGTTTTCGATCTTCCACTGCGGGCTGGGGATGGTGCCGGATGCTTCAGCCTGCCCCTCGATGCCAGTGACACTGCCGAGGCCAAAATTGAGGGCGGTATTGGGCAGTAAATTGCTGTCCTGACCGTCCATGTTAAAGCCAGCATCGTAGAAACAACTATTGCAGGAGACGACCAGGGCTTCGCGCAGGGTGATGTTGCCGTGTCCCCCTTCGCGCCAATCCCGCTTAATGAAATTTTCACCCAGCCTCGACCAGGTGCCGGTGCTGTTGTAGCGGGTGTCGGGGGTGTAGAGACCGCTGTTGAGGGCGGCCGACATGGTGATGATTTTGAACACCGAACCGGCGGGGTAGGCTCCCTGCGTAGCGCGGTTAAACAGCGGTCGGTTGGGGTCGCTGAGGGTGGCACCAAGGGCAACGGCCGCTTCTGGGCGCACGGCATCAAAAATGGCGGGGTTGTAGCTGGGGTAGCTGGCGATGGCTCGCACCGCGCCGCTGTGGACATCCAGCACGACGATAGCCCCAGCGCTGCTGCCGCCATAGCTGAGAAGGGCATCGGCTAGGGCTTGCTCAACGGCCGTTTGGAAATCGCGGTCAATGGTAGTGTAAATGCTGCGGGCCTGTTTGGCCTCGCGCTCTTGCAGCGTGGTGATGTAGTCACCACTGGGGCCAACCACCGACAAAATGCCCCCTCGCTCGCCGTTCAAATAATCTTCGCCCCACGCCTCCAGCCCCGCTTGCCCCACCATTTCATCGCCGCGATACCCCAGGGCGCGATAGTCGGCCAGCTCTTCGGCGGCGATGAAGCCGGTGTAGCCGATGAGGTGGGGGGCAACGCCGTTTTCGGGGTAGACGCGAGCGAGGCGAGATTGGGGCGGGGCGAGGCCAGCGCCGATGTAGGGTTGTAGGGCAGTACCGTTGGCCTGCATCGTTTCTTCGGGAATGTCGCCGATGGGGACGTACCAATCGGGCAGGGCGGCGGCGTAGAGAGCTTTTATTTCTTCCGGGGTTTGGTTGAGGATGGGGCTGAGGGTGGCAAGCAAGCCGGGTTCATCCACAATTTGGCCGGGGATGATGCCGAGGCTGATGACGTTGCCCTGGTAGGCGAGGGCGAGGCCGTTGCGGTCGTAGATGTTGGCGCGGCTGGGGATGCGGTATTCGAGGGAAAGTCGGTTGCCACCCGCCAGTTCGGGCAAAATGAGACCTTCGTCCCAAACGATGCCCCAACGGCCGTTTGCGTAAACCAGCGGCACGACATAATCACGTACAAGGTCGCCCACAACGGCCGTTTGCCACGTCACCCGCACGCTAAACTCGGCGCGGTCGTTTTCCTGAAAGATGGAGAGGGGCTGGCTATGGATTTGCAGCACGGCGGCGGTATCAATGGTTTCCTGGTAGCGCTGGACAAAGGCTGCCTGGTCTACCAGTGCCTGGCTCTGGGGGGAGAGCAAGCTGTACATGCCCACATAGTCGAACGCTTCCCAGGCGCGATAGAAGGCGCGGGCATAGCCGGAGGCATCTTCGGTGACAGGAACGGCCGTTGGGACAGCGGTAGGTTGAGGAACAGTGGCGACGGGGACAGGAGTGAAGGCATCGCTGGGGGCGGGCAGCAGGGAAGCCACATCGCCATCGCCGCACGCGGTGAGCAGCAAGAGACAGCCAAACAGTACCCGTTTCCACCTTGCTTTCATGAGAGGGAATTATAGCGCAGAAACGGCCGTTTTGCTTTTCATAACCACGGCTGGGCGCAGATACACACCGATTTTTTATCTATGTTTGTGCTTTGGACACGGAAGGACACGGAAGGACACGGAATTCTCTCTGTCCCGAACGATAGCAACCCAAGTTGCTACTAACCACTGTCATTTCGAGGTCCTCCGAGAAATCCCGTTCTTTTCGCCAATTAAATGGGATTTCTCCTCGAAGACTCGTCGAAATGACAGATTTTTACGCTTTTCTCAGGTGGCAACTTGGGTTAGTATGATGAAAACCCAACCTGATTTCAGGCAATAAAAAAGGCGCGGATACAAACCGCGCCTTTTTTTCGGAGGGAGATATTTTCCGTTAGGAATTAACGTTGTGTCGCATCACCCTGCTGTTTGCGGTGGGCAAACTGCTGGGTGAGCCGAGCCAGTAGCCCTGGCTTGCTGTTCATTTCTTGTCCACCGTCTTGAAACGGGTTGTTTTCCAGTTGCTTAATCCACATCCGGTAATGTTCTTGGGCGTGTTGCACCCGTACATCGTATAAATCGTTCATGCCTGGTTCCTTCCTCTACAAAATAAAAGCCAAAGTTAGCGGTAGCTGTGGGCGGTTTGTGACAAGCGGTGCCCCTGCAAGCGGTTGCCTAAGTGGGCAAGGTGTTGGCTAAGACGAGAAACGGCCGTTTCGCTACCCTTCACGTCCTTTGCAACCTGATTTTCCTGTTCCGCAACCACAACCCATTCTTGATAGCGAGCCTGTGCTGTATGAATATCGTTAAAATTGATCATCCTGACCTCCACAAAAAAGCATTCCCAAAACTATACTGCGTTCGGAAATGCTTGAAAATTCCTCGTTATTAACTATGGGCAGAGTATAACAAACCGGCATGAGGGATCGGTGCAACCCACCTATCAAAGCCATGTAAATTTCCATCAGGAGCGATCAAGTTTATATAAAAACTCGGCATTCAGGTTTGCCTTACAAACTGTAAGGCTGTCCCAAAGAAATAACGATCCATTTGTCATGCCTGCGAAGGCAGGCATCCATGCTTTTATCAGTGTGGATTCCCGCTTTCGCGGGAATGACGAACCGAATCTTGGGCAGTTTAATTTTTGAGATGGCCTAAAACGATTTGAAAAATCGTTCTCCAAAATGCCAGGCTAATTTTGTCGGGTTCTGAACCATGCCAAAATCTCAGATGACAGGGTATGTCAAACTGAATCTGATACGTTAGAATCCCCACCATGATGATGCTGACCAAAGAACAAGCGCGTAATCAAATCGAACAACTTATTGACAGGCATCGTGTGCTGGACAACCCTCAGCTTCAGAGCGAGGCGAATGTTCGCGCCAACTTTATTGACCCCCTGTTTGCCGCGCTCAATTGGCCTGTAAACGATGCCCGCCACTATAACCGCGAAACCTATGTGCGGGGTGCTGGTTTTGCCGATATTGCCTTAACACTTGACCCAACGGCGGCCGTTCCGCTGATTTTTGTGGAAGCAAAACGGTTTGGAGCCATTGAACCTTTGGAACGGGTGCAGGAGCGGCGTAACCGAGACGTGGCGCAATTGCGCTTGAATTTGCCGGGTATGTCGGTAGATCGCACCAAGGAAGAACAGCAGGCGATCAACTACGCTTATCAAAATGGGATGCATTGGGCTATTTTGACCAATTTTACCTCGCTGCGGCTGTTTAATGCCCGCCGCGACACGTTGGTTCTTAGTTTTGACAGCCCGGTAGATTTGCTGGAGCGATTTGATGAGCTTTGGCAGCTTTCCTTTACCGAAGTGGCGCATGGCAGCCTGGACGGCTTGCGGGGTTATCGAGAACGGCTGGATATTGACGAAGAATATTTGCGTTTGATCACCATTTGGCGGCTGCGTTTGGGGCAGGACATTATCGCGCATCGGGAAAATTTGGTGCTGCTGGCAGACCCACACAGCAACACCATAGATATTTACAAGCTGCGCGAGGCGGTGCAGCGCGTTTTAGACCGTCTGGTTGTCATTCGCTATGCCGAAGATCGGTTTGTGATTAAGGCGGATCAGTTGCGCTCGATTGTGGAGATTCGGGAGCGGACGGATTATGGGGTGCCGTTGCTGGATCAAATACGCCACTTTTTTCAGCAGTTTAATGTGCGGCACAATGGGACGCTGTTTGCCGACCATCTTTGTGATCGGTTGACGATTAGCGAGGATGTCCTACATGCTATCATCGTGAATCTCTATGATGCCCGCTTTCGCGCTATGTCGGCCGACATTATGGGGAATACGTATGAGCAGTATTTGGGGCAAACGCTGGCCGTTCGGAATGGCAATATTGAGGCGGTGGATAACCTGGAAACACGCAAGGCGCAGGGGAGCTATTACACGCCGGAATATATTGTGCGCTATATTGTTGACCAAACGGTCGGGCGCTATTTGTATGGAACGGAAAACGGCCGTTTAGATGGTACCCCCCTTCCCGGTCAACAACCCAAACGGCTGGAAGAGATTGACGGCTCCAACGGCTTCCCCCCGCTCACCATTCTCGACCCTTCCTGCGGATCGGGCAGCTTTCTCATGAACGTTTACCATGTGCTGGAAACGTTTTATGAACGGGAAATCGGCCGTTTGCAGCGTGAATACGACCAGCGTTTGGCAACATTAGCTCAGGAAGGACTGTCCCCTCTTGAACTGCGGGTTGAGTTAGCCAGCCAAAACCAACGGCTGAAACAGTTGGCCGGTTACAAAAACCAGATTCTGGAAAAACATCTCTATGGCGTGGATTTGGATCCGCAGGCGGCGGAACTGGCGGCGGTCAACCTGATGCTGCGGGCCATGAGCCGAGATATGCGGCTGCCCCTGATTCTGAACCAAAACATCAAGGTGGGTAATTCGCTTTTGGGTGGGCTGTCGCTTGTGCCAGAGCCGGCCGCGTCAGCATTGGCTCCCTTTCGCAGCCAACTAGCGGAACTGCGGCGCATTCGCCTGGCGCAGCAGGGGCACAGCCAAAGTGAGGCGGATGCGATTGGGCTGCAAGGGCAATTTGAAAGGCTGGCGCAGCAGATCAACAAGGTGCTGAATGAACCGTTAGTGGCTTATTTTGGGGAGGAGGTGGGGGAGAAACGGCCGTTTAATTGGATCATCGAATTCCCCGAATGCTTCCTCAATGCCGACGGCAACCTGCGCCCCCACGCCGGTTTCACCTTTGTCATCGGCAACCCTCCCTACCTGAGCGTAGACGACACCTGGGGCAAAAACTCCGCCGATGCCGCCTACCTCAAAGAAGCTTTTGCCGATGTTTGGACTCGAAAAAGCGACCTGTACTATTACTTTATTCGTCGCGGTTTGTCCTTGTTGGTTCCACAAGGTCAATTAGGTCTTATCACTGCCCGTTATTATTTAGAAGCATATTACGCTCCAAATATTCGCCGAGCAATCTTACAAGAAGCTATCATTCAGCAAATAGTAGATTTTGGTAGCTACACAGTATTCCCCGGCATCGGTACAAAAACGTGTATTACTCTCTTGCAGCGTGAACCCAATGCGGAAATTCGAGCCAATCATAGGTTTGCTTTTGACAAAGCTCCTCATAAATTAATCAATATTTATCAGTTTTTAGCCAATTTTTTTGCTACATCACACTCGCTATCTCAAGCTGATTTACAAGAAGATAGTTGGAACCTGTTTAGTCGTAGAGTAGCCCAAATTATTGACATCATAGACAGAGACACTCACCCTTTGGGTCATTTGACTCATATTGACACAGGGATGGAAACTGGACGAAACGACATATTTGGAGTAAGTCAAGAAACAATTGAACAATATCAAATAGAGCCGGAGCTAATCCGCAAAAATATCAAAAATCAAGATATTAAACGCTATAACCTTGCCTTTCGCGGTCTTTATTTAATTTATCCAGAGGAAATTGAGCGTATTGAAGATTACCCCAATGCAAAAAACTATCTTGAAAAGTATCGTGACCAGCTCGAAGCAAGAGCAGCTTTTCAACGTGGGGGGTGCGAGTGGTGGCGTTTTACCTGGCCTCGTCAAAAAGAATGGTACCGATACCCAAAAATTGTTAACCCCAATATTGCACCTAACAATCGCTTTGCGCTTGATCTTTCCACAGAATGTATTGGGCTAACTGATACTTATGCCATTTTTCCCCAACAAGATTCACCAGATTTACGCTACTTGCTGGCTTTGCTAAACTCCAAAGTACTCAATTTTCGATTCCGCTATATCGGCAAAGCAAAAGACTATCGCTACGAATATTTCAAAAATGGTTTACAAAAGGTGCCGATCAAATTGGCGGCGGCTGACGTGCAGCAGCAGCTTGTGACGTTGGCGCAGAAGATGTTGGATTTCAACCGGCTGCGCCAATTGCTGTACGATGAATTTGGCGAAATGCTGCAAGCCACCGACCACACCACCCGCCATTTTAATGGCGCGTACTACAGCCACAGCGAATATCGCGGCCACGCCCTTTACCGCACCGGGCCGGCCGATGCCAACGCCAAAGGCACCGTCACCAGCATCACCGTGCGCGAGGTGGGTAGCCAAATCCGTTTTACCATTACCGAAGCCGAAGCTGGCACCATCCCCCTGATTACCCTGGAACTGCCCGACCCCGATTTCCGCCATTTTCTCTTTCTGGCGCTTCGTGCCGATTTGCTTGCCAACGAGCGCAAACAAATCTGGGCCAGAGGGCGCTTGTTGGCGGGAACGCTGACAGCACTCACCGTTCCCGTGCTAAACGAAGCGGTGGGGGTAGCCAATTTGGCGCAAATTCGCCAATTCATGCAGGAATTACGCCACCGCGTGACCCGCGCCTGGGGCAAGGAAGCCTCAGAACCCTTACCAGCAGCCGACATCCTTGACCTGGGTGCCATAGAAACCGAACTGGAACAGACCGACCAGCAAATTGACACCCTGGTTTTCCAACTGTACGGCATCACCGACCGGGAAGATGTGGCCTTTATTCTGGAAACGCTGTTATAGATATTTTTGGAGGAAAGATAACCCATGACCATACCCATTGCTTTGCAACTGTACACGCTGCGCGACGCGCTGGCGCAAGATTTCGCTGGCGGCATTGAAAAAATTGCCGATATAGGCTTTATTGGCGTGGAAACCGCCTTCTTCCCCGAAGGGTTCACCGCCGCCGAAGCTACCCGCATCATCCAGGCCAACGGGCTAAAGATTATGGCCGCCCACTGCGAACTGCCGCTGGGGGATGACCAGCAGCCGGTGCTGGAGATGATGGCGACCTTTGGCTGTGAGCTGTGCGTTTGGCACGGCTGGCCGCGCCATAATGATCACGATTCGGTGGATGGGGTGAAGCGGCTGGCGGCGCGGTATAACGAGGCCAACGCTGTGGCGCAGGCGCACGGGCTGCGGCTGGGCATCCACAACCATTGGTGGGAGTTCCAGCCGGTGGGCGACACTTACCCATACCGCATTTTGCAGGCGGAAATGGACGAGCGTATCTTTTTTGAGGTGGATACCTACTGGGTGCGAACGGCCGGTTTAGACCCCGCTGCCGTCTTACGTGAATTGGGCAGCCGCGCCCCGCTGCTCCATATTAAAGACGGCCCGGCCACGCCCGATGGCGACATGGTGGCGGCCGGCACGGGGGTCATGGATTTGGCGGCACTGTTTGCGGCGGCCAGCAGCCCACAGTGGGCGGTGGTGGAGCTGGATCGGTGCGCGACGGATATGTTAACGGCCGTTTCCCAAAGCTACACCACCCTCACCCAAAACGGCTGGGCTTACGGCAAGCGGTAAGCGTGAGATTGGAGATTGGAGATTGTGAACCTTCATCAATCTCCAATCTCCAATCTCCAGCCTCTGGCTCATGATGACTTTTTCCAATGCGGTTTTAGAGGCTATGGTGCGGCGGTATCGGCCAAACGGCCGTTTGTCCATCACCCCCATCGCCAGCGGCAAATTCAACAGTTCCTACTGGGTGCAGGTCGGCGACGAGCCGCTGGTGCTGCGGATTGCCCCGCCCAACGATGCCGTCTACGTCTTTTACGAGGCCAAGATGATGCGCCAGGAGCCATCGCTCCACGCCCGGCTGCGAGCCGAGACAACGGTGCCGGTGCCGGAAATTGTTGCCTTTGACGACGCGCAAACGGTGGTTGACCGGGACTACATGCTGCTGCGGCGGCTGCCGGGACGGCCATTAAGCGAAATGCCCCATGTCAACAAGGCCGAGGTGCTGCGGCAGGTGGGGGAATGTTTGGCGCAAGTGCATCGGTTAACGGCCGTTCAGCACGGTTATCTGGGCGAACACCACCCCATGCAACCTCAAGACAGTTGGGCGGCAGCGTTTGTCATCATGTGGTACAAGCTGGTTGACGATGTGGTGGCGCAAGGTTTTTATGATGCCGCCGAGAGCCGCTATCTTCGTCACCTGCTCGATCACCACCTGCCGCTGTTTGACCGCCCCGTTACGTCCCGCCTGCTGCACATGGACGTGTGGGCACAAAACATTTTGGTAGACGACAGCGGCACCCTGACCGGGCTGCTGGATTGGGATCGGGCGCTGTGGGGCGACCCGGAAATTGAGTTTGCCGTGCTGGATTACTGCGGCATTTCCGAGCCGCCGTTTTGGGCAGGGTACGGCCAACCCCGCGACTGGTCGCCAGCGGCGCAAATTCGGCAGCGGTTTTACCTGCTGTATGAGCTGCAAAAGTATATTGTGATCAGAAACGGCCGTTTGTACGACCCCATTGCTGCCCAACGGTACAAAGAACAAGCATGGCGCATCGTGTGGCAAATCCCGTACCAGTAAAAGCAACTGCTCAAAGGCTATTTGAGTAACTCCGTTTGCTAATGGGCATCAAAATAACCCACCAAGATACTGTCAAAGGAGCCATTTGCTACAAACTCATGATGCCGCTCAAAGAAAGGTTCTTGAGTATTACCTGATGCTAACCAAAGACTGTCAAAAGCGTTTCCTTGTCCAAAAGCCAACACATCTGTCCGACCATCACTATTAAAATCGGCCGCTATCATCTCGTCAAAAGTGCCGGACGCTTGAAATTCATGATGCAGATCAAAAAACGGCTCATAAGAATTACCAGTTGCTAACCAAAGACTATCAGCATGGTTTCCCTGTCCAAAAGCCAACACATCCGTTCGGCCATCCCGATTAAATTCGCCAGGAATAAGCAAGTCATAAGTACCATTAGCCACAAACTCATGATGCCGCTCAAAGAAAGGTTCTTGAGTATTGCCTGTTGCTAGCCAAAGGCTGTCAAAAGCATTTCCTTGCCCAAACCCAAGAATATCAGAGCGGCCATCCCCATTAAAATCACCCACAATCAGTTTATCAAAGGTGCCATTTGCTACAAATTCGTCATGTTTTTCAAAAAATGGCTCGCTGGCATTTCCTGTAGCTAACCACAAGCTGTCAAACTTGGTGCCTTGTCCATAAGCTAAAATATCGGCCAGGCCATCTCCATTATAATCACCGACCAGCATTTTATCGAAGCTCCCGGCCGCTTGGAATTCATGGTGTCGTTCAAAAAACGGTTCGTTTGCATTTCCCGTTGCCAGCCAGAGGCTATCAAAATTGCTTCCTTGCCCAAACCCAAGGATATCAGAGCGGCTATCCCCATTAAAATCACCCACAATTAGTTCGTCAAAGGTGCCATTTGCTACAAACTCATGATGGCGCTCAAAGAAAGGTTCATGGGTATTGCCCGTGGCGAGCCATAAGCTATCAAAGCTATTTCCCTGACCATAAGCTAAAACATCACTTAATCCATCGCCATTGTAATCACCCACCAGCATTGCATCGAAAGTGCCTGCTGCCTGAAATTCATGGTGCCGATCAAAGAAAGGAACGTTGCTATTGGCAGTGGCAAGCCATAATGAATCAAAGCCATTTCCCTGACCAAAGCCAAGAAGATCAGCAGTTTTCAATATAATTTCAACAGGCTGAATGTTGCTCCAATCACTTGTTCCTACTGTATTGCTCGAACGAACGCGATATTCCCAACGGCCATTTGTAGCTAATAAATGTTTATTAACCAGCGCAAACGTGTCCTTTCCCGTATAAATTGTAGCCCACGTTCCACCAGCAACACGCTCCTGTAGCTCATACTCGTCTGTGTGTGCGGTTGGTCGCCATGTTACAGTATAATCAGTCCAGCTACCATGATTAGAGATTGGGTGTAAAATGGGAGTTGTAGGCACCAACAAAGTGCAGTAAGTAACAGCATCGATTTCAATGCCATAACCATCGCCACCGCTTACTGATAGACTTAATTGATGCTCTCCTGGCATTAGTTGCTCAAGCGTTATTACCGGACTCATCTTAAATATATTCCAGCCGAAGCCACCATCCCCTGTGTCTTCAGCTAAAAATGAACCGAATTCCACTCCATCTATAGCCAAGGATACCGTTTCAGATGAACCTGAATTATCGTTACTGTATCGCACAGCAAAAGGAGCTTGATTTTCTGTCGATGTTTGCGACAGGGAAAGCATGCGTGATTCACCGTTGTTAAGCTGAACAGTGAGATGATTCCATGCGTTACCTCGCTGCATAATCGCACCATCCCCTGTGCCTGATTCCGCTTGCAAAACCACAGAACCCTGCAGCCGTTCAACTGCTCGCTGAATGTTTGGGTTTTTCCGTAGCAGTTTTTGAATAATCCCGGTACGTGCATTTTCTAGATGGAGCAAAGCCGGCCCCTGATCAATGGCAAAGAGGGCACGATTTGTCCAAGCACCCGAATAGCGGAAGGCATTTGTGGGAGCCGGATCAAGCGTAATTTCACTGATTTCTGCATTAAAGGCATCAGGTAACCCAAAGCGTGCGTTCCAATGACCCCGTTCGGCACCGGCTCGAATAGCATCTATTGCCCTTTGTCGCCATTCAGTACTAAAGCTAGCAGCACTCAACATGCCATAATAGGTGATGGTGCCGTCTTCTTCAGGTGTATCTGTCACAGCAACCACTGGTGCTCCATAAGCGTGGTATTTATCAAATGGTCCTTCCGCAGCGGATAAGCCCCAACTGTTGGCTCCATAGGTAGTAAATTTTCCTTCCTGTGCATAGTTAAAAACCTGTTGCAAAGCTAGACGAGAATTTTGCTGCCAATTTACTGAAGGACAAAGGATTTCCCACTCATTGGTATCCATAAAAGCCCCCATAAACTGATAAGTAAACAAAGCACCAGGAAAAGTGCGGACCAAGCCATTTTTATCGGCATTGAAACGCACAGCATGATACAATTCAGCAGTTGGGGTAGGATGAGATGTCGAACCAGCAGCTAGCAAAATTGCCATAAGAGCTTCGTCAGTGTAATAATCTAACGTCTGCGGATGCCATGGCGCACCAGAATAAGCTCCTTTGCCATCAGCGTCAGCTATTTCGAAAGCTGGGAAGGAATCACGTTCTTCATTAGGCTTCCAGCCTAAATAAAATTGCTGCGTTGTCTTTTCTAACAAAAAAGGCCAGTCAACGCGATCATAGATACTTTGAGCGCGACTCCGAATCTCGATCTCTACAGCATCTGTGCTATCAAAGTAGCTTTGTGCTGTTAAAATTCCCATCAAGGCAAGGCTAGTGTCAATGGAGGAAAGTTCAACCGTGTTTAGTGATTCATCGATAGGTGATTCAGGATAATCAAAATTTAATTTGCGCCGCCCATCGGTGCCAAGAAAGTGATAAAACCACCCTTTATAGCCTATACAACCAACAGAGTCCGCACAGAAAGCGGAAGGGTCATCAAGCACACGCAGAACGTTTAGTACTCGTTCAGATGCCTCGGTACGGGTAATCCAGCCATGTTCAACGGCCGTTATATGTGCAGGTAAAGCAAAACCAATTCCCCCAACGGTTAACAGATCTGCGAATGTCGAACGATCTTGCGGAAAATCAAGCGAGTCTGGTTTACGGCTTGATGAATCAAGAAAATATTGATAAAGACGCTTCTGAGTGAGTTCTAATAGTTCATCATCATTGTCTGGCAAGACTTCGACCTGATCAAGCGTAAACCAAATGTGGTGGATATCAAACATTGAGACTGCCGAATTATAAGCTCCATTGATATTGCGCTCGATGACAAAAGCCAATAGCTTTGCTTGGGTTAACAGAAAACCTTGTTGTGATTCTATAAAGCTGTTGCGGAAATCCCAGCAATAGGTTTGTGGAGTAGTGTGAGGTGTAATTAGCACCCGTGTAAAGCGCTGCTTGCCAGTTGTATCTGTTAACTCTAATTTTAGCTGAAAAGCATCTCCTACGGCATAAGTGATCTCTGTGCATATTTCTAGAAAACGACGATCTCCGTTTGCATCTTGCAATATGCCATCAACATCATCAAGGTTCAAAAAATGTTCAGGGTATTTGGCATTAATGGGTGGTCCCCCGTCAAAAGTGACTTGGTTATCGGTAAGGCCGGATAAGCTATGAAAAATGCCTGTAAAGGCCGTGTTATTCGCTCCAAAATCCCAGGCAAGGTGTAGATAGCAGGATGTAGTAATATCAAGACATCGTACTTCTTTATGAATAAACTGTTCTTCTAAAAAACCAGAATTTCCCCCAAAATCATTAAAGCCCAAATCTAATGGCGTTATAATGTCACTGTAGTCTTCGAGTGTTACTGTATCGAAGGTAATTGCCTCTTGCTCAAGAGGCAATCCATAAACGGCCGTTTGCGTTACTATGATTGCGAGGAGTGCAAAAAAGAACAAACCTTTGATGTATTTTGTGATTTTCATCTGGAACTCCTAAAATTACAACACAGACCGACAAAGAAGACTCAAAGTATCCTACAATATCAACCAACAAGCAAATTTGTTTACAACTGACAACCCTATTAGGAGTCTCTGTTTGTAATAATTTTTAGGAGAGAATTTTTTAGGAGAGAATAATGAATAATCCCCAAGTATTACACTGGTGGCAAAGCGGCGTGGTGTACCAGATTTACCCGCGCAGCTTTCAAGACACAAATGGTGATGGCGTTGGCGATTTAGAAGGCATCATTCAGCGACTTGATTATTTGAATGATGGTACCCCCAACTCCCTTGGCATTGATGCCATCTGGATTAGCCCTTTCTACCCGTCGCCGATGAAAGATTTTGGCTACGATGTGGCCGACTATTGCGATGTTGACCCGATGTTTGGCGACCTGGCAACCTTTGACCGCCTTGTAGAAGCCGCCCACGCCCGCAGCATCAAGGTCATCATTGACTGGGTTCCCAACCACACTTCCGACCAGCACCCTTGGTTTGTTGAATCGCGCCGCAGCCGCGACAACGCCAAGCGGGATTGGTACATCTGGCGCGATGCCAAGCCCGACGGCTCGCTGCCCAACAACTGGGGCAGCTTTTTTGGCGGCCCGGCGTGGACGTGGGATGAAGCGACCGGGCAATATTACCTGCATCAATTTGTGCCAGAGCAGCCGGAACTCAACTGGCGCAACCCTGACGTAAAAGCTGCCATGTTTGACACCTTGCGCTTTTGGCTGGATCGCGGCGTGGACGGGTTCCGCATGGATGTCATTGGCCTCATTATCAAAGACGAACAACTGCGCGACAATCCAGCCAACCTCCACGCTCCTGCCAACCTGCCCGAAAACGCCATCTTTCACCGCTTGCAGCAAGTCTACAACATGGATCAGGATGAGGTTCACGAGGTGATGAAGGAAATCCGGCAGCTTTTTGATGAATACGAGGGGCGGGTAGCGATTGGCGAACTGTTTGGGCCGCTGGATCGCTGGGTGAAATATTATGGTGAGCAGGGAGAGGAGCTGCACCTGCCGTTTAATTTTCGGCTGATGGATGAGGGCAAATGGACGGCCGAAACGATGCAGGGATTGGTGGACGCAATGGAAGGGGTGCTGCCGGATTTTGCCTGGCCGAACTATGTGCTGGGCAACCATGACCGCATTCGGCTGGCGAGCCGCTTTGGTGGGCAGGCGCAGGCGCGGCTGGCGGGGATGATGCTGCTGACGCTGCGCGGCACGCCGACGCTGTATTATGGCGATGAACTGGGGCTGGAAAATGGCGACATCAAGTCGGAGCAAATGCACGACCCGCAGGGGATTAACCTGGGGGTGGCGTTTACGCGGGACGTGACGAGAACGCCGATGCAGTGGGATGCGTCGGCGCAGGCTGGTTTTTCCTCGGTGGAGCCGTGGCTGCCGCTTTCAGCCGATTGTGAAACGCGCAACGTGGCGGTGCAAGGGGCGCAGCCGGATTCGATGCTGACATTTTACCGTACGCTGCTGTGGCTGCGGCGAGGGTCGGCGGTGCTGCAAGGGGGCAGCTATCGGGCACTGAATTTGCATGATGATTGCTTTGTTTATGTGCGGGAACTGAACGGTGAGCGGCTGCTGGTGGCACTGAATTTTGCCGATGCGCCGTGCCGGTTGGATGTGGGGGATGTTGTGGTGGGGGAAAACGGCCGTTTTCTCCTCTCCACCCATCTAGATCGGGAAGGAACAGTGGGCAAATGGCTGGATTTACGGCCGTTTGAAGGCGTTGTTATCACGCTGTAAAGCAACAATTTTTGAAAATAGGCAGGTAAAACCATGAGCGACATTCGGAACGAAGATTTTGTAAACGGACTACTCAACGTGTTGGGCGAAACATTTGATGAGGTTAATGGCTTTTATTTAGACGGCGGCGACTCCCTCTTTACAACATTGGCAACCGTCTCCGCCGCCGAAGCCTCCATCCCCGTAGGCGGCAAATGTGCTACGCTGGCGGCGCAGGTCAAACACACGGCT
>JAGQGA010000520.1 GCA_020432595.1 Anaerolineales bacterium
TAGCTGTTGCAGGTCAGCGTGAAAGCGTTGAGGAATGTGGTCTACCGCTGGCAGCAATAACTGCTTCAGTGTTTCATCTGCTACCATTTCGACAGAACGATGCTGCATTTTGGCAAGGAGTTCGATTTGGCGGTAAACAGCCTGTGAAATGTGTATGGAGTGTGTATATACCGTCATTTGTTTTACCTGGAAATAATGTGTTATTCCCTTTGTATGCTTACTACCCGTTGAGTATAGCATAAAGATTAGACAAAAAAGTAATTACCCTTTTTGATTGGTTTTGTGTCGTGGCTCAATTGACAATTTGGGCTTGATTCTTGACAATTGGCGGTGACGAGGAACCTTATGGCTGAATTTTTTAATGTCCTTCCCCCGGATGAAGCGCGGGCGTTGCTGCTGCGGCAGCTAACGGCCGTTCTTCCCCCCGAAACCATTTCCACCGAGGCGGCATTGGGGCGCGTAACGGCCGTTTCCATCACTGCGCCCCACCCCCTGCCCACCTTCCGCCGCAGCACCATGGACGGCTACGCCGTGCGCGCCGCCGACACCTACGGAGCCAGCGAATCGCTGCCCGCCTTTTTGCAGGTGGTTGGCGAAGTGCCAATGGGCAAAGTCGCTGCCGTCACGCTGGGCGTGGGGCAAGCCACCATTGTCCACACCGGCGGCATGATTCCCGACAGTGCCGATGCCGTGGTGCAGGTGGAGCATACCCAACTGGTTGGTTTTGAAACCGCCCCGCCGTATGAAATTGAGGTGCTAAAAGCGGTGGCACCGGGGCAAAATGTGCTGCAAGTGGGTGAAGACGTGGCGCAAGCGGCGGAGGTGCTGCCGGCCGGGCATTGGTTGCGTCCACAGGATTTGGGTGGGCTGCTGGCACTGGGGATTACGGAAGTGGCGGTGGTGCGGCAGCCGCGTGTGGGCATTTTGGCAACGGGTGATGAGGTGATTGCGCCGACACAAACGGCCGTTGCGGGGCAAATCCGCGACATCAACAGCTACACCGTGGCCGGGCAGGTGCGGCAGGCAGGTGGCATTCCGCTGCTCGGCGGCATTGTGCTAGACAATTTGGCCGCGCTCCAGCAAGCCGCCGCCGACATGCTGGCGCAAACCGACATGCTCGTCATGTCAGCCGGGTCGTCGGTCAGCGTGCGCGATATGACGGTGACGGTGATTGACGGGCTGGGCAAGCCAGGGGTGCTGCTTCACGGCGTTGCCACCCGCCCCGGCAAACCAACCATTGTGGGAGCAGTGGGTGGCAAGCCCGTTTTGGGGCTGCCGGGCAATCCCGTTTCCGCCATGGTGCAGTTTGATATGTTCGGCACGCCCACCATTTATCGGCTGCAGGGCATGGCTGCACCGCCTCGCCGGGGGCTGGTGTGGGCTAAGCTCACGCAAAATGTTGCCAGTGAAAGCGGGCGCGAGGATTACGTGCCAGCCCGCCTGGCCGACAGCGCCGATGGACTGCTGGCAACCCCCGTTTTTGGCAAAAGCAACCTCATTTACACGTTGGTCAACGCCGACGGCCTAATCAAAATTCCGCTAAATAAAGGGGGCGTGCTGGCGGGGGAATTGGTTGAGGTCAAATTGTTTTAATTTGTGAAGCTGAAGTTGGGAATTGGAGATTAGAGATTGGAGATTAGGCTCAATCTCTAATCTCTAATCCCTAATCTCCCCAAGCTATAAAAAAGCCCCTATGGAAAACGCATTAGGCATGTTTGAGCAATGCCATCCGGTTGCCGGTGGGGTCGGTGAATTGGGCGATGGTGCCAACACCGGGGATTTCCGTGGGTGGCATCAGTCGCTGGCCTCCGTGCGCTTCCACCGCTGCCAATGAAGCCTCAACGTCATCGGTTTCAATGTAGACCACCGTTGTCCCAGCCGGATTGCCTTCCTGGATTGGGTTAAGCCCGCCGCTGGGGCCACCCTCGCTGGCGGAAAAGGTGGTGTAGTTCATGCCGGGGAATTCCTGCGTTTGCCAGCCAAAAACAGCTTCATAAAACCGCGCTGCTGCCTGGTGGTCGTTGGCCGATAATTCGATATGTGTAATTTTGTGTCCCATGTTTCATCTCCTTGTGATAAGACAATTTTTGTTCTGCTATGACGACGAACAACAATCAGCAAAATCGACAAGGAGCGGTGGCAAATCCAAAACTCGTTACCCAAGCGGGGCAATGCAGTCGGGGCCTTCGTTGCGCGGGTTGTTGACGAAGGTGGAGACGGGGTAGGTGTTCATTTTTTCGGGGGAAAACGGCCGTAAAAGGTGCAGCCCATTTTCCGGCCGTTCGCTCGGATCCAGCCACATGGCAAAATCTTCTGGCTCCAAAATAACCGGCATCCGGTCATGGATGGCTCGCATCAAGCTGTTGGGCGTGGTCGTCAGAATAGTGCAGGAATCCAGCTCCCCTCCGCCCGGTATTTGCCACGTTTCCCACAGTCCGGCAAAGGCAAAAAGTGGCGCATCGGCTGGGTGAATGTACATCGGCTGCTTGCTGCTGCCCGTTTTTTGCCATTCGTAAAAGCCGCTGGCAGGGACAAGGCAGCGGCGGCGTTTAAAGGCGGCGCGAAAGGCTGGTTTTTCCGCCACCGTTTCCGACCGCGCATTAATCATTCGCGCCCCCATGTTCGGCTCCTTCGCCCAGGAAGGAATGAGACCCCAGTGAAAATGCGTCCATTCCCGCTGCCCGGAATGGGGGTGTAGCCGGATGGCGGCCACGGGTTGGGTGGGGGCAATGTTGTAGCGCGGGGCCAGTTGGGGTGTCTCGGTTAAGGCAAATGTCTCGGCAATTTCAGGGCCAGTTGCTAAGAGGGCAAAACGTCCACACATAATTCAACTCTAGGTGCTTGCTGTGTCAGGCACTTCCAAAATGCCTGGCACACGCTTGTTAAATAGGCCGGGTGCGACCGCTACAGTTGCGGTTCAGGTTACTTTTGTGTCGCCAAAAATAAATTCGCTCACCATTGTTCATGGTTTTGCGGTTGCGGAGGGTGACAGTGCCTCCGCAGTGGGGGCAAATGGCTTGTTTGGGGGCTGTGCTGGCGGCAATGAGGGGTTTTCCTTCAGATGTTTGCGCTGTTTTCATGGGCATTTGCGCGGCCGATGTCTATCGCACCGCCTTTTGCGAACATTTATTCTAGTTGATTTGACGCTAAAGTGCTACTTTTGGTCACAAATTCCTGGGCAATCATACAGGTAGAATCTACCCGGATAGAGGAGAAGATAAGTTGCAGCCTGTTATATGTAAAAACCCTATGAAAATGACGGGGGGCTTGTTACAATGGGCGAATCGTTAGGCAATCATACAAGGTTCCACTTTTGGGACGGAATGGTGATGTGACAAAGAGGTTTACGACCCAGGAGGTTTTTGAATCATGCAGATAGTTGGACATACGTTTATTGTGACGGGCGGCAGCTCGGGCTTGGGGGCTGGCACGGCGCAGCGGTTGGTGGAGGCTGGTGGCAATGTGGTGCTGGCTGATGTGAATGTGGCTGGTGGCGAAGCAATGGCGACCGAGTTGGGTGGTCAGGCGGCGTTTGTGAGGACGGATGTGACGAATGAGGGGGATGTACAAACGGCCGTTTCCACCACCATTGAACGGTTTGGCGGGCTGCACGGGGTCGTCAACTGCGCCGGTATCGCCATTGCCGCCCGCACCCTCAGCCGCAGCGGCCCGCACGACTTGGCTGCTTTTAGTCGCGTCATCCAAATTAACCTCATTGGGACGTTTAACATGATTCGGTTGGCGGCCAACCATATGATCAACAACGAACCGATGGGCGAAATTGGTGAGCGGGGGGTGATTATCAACACCGCCTCCGTTGCCGCTTACGACGGCCAAATTGGGCAAGCCGCCTATTCGGCTTCAAAAGGGGGTATCGTGGGCATGACTTTGCCCATTGCCCGCGAATTTGCCAGCTTTGGCATTCGCGTAGCCACTATTGCTCCCGGCATTTTCGACACCCCCATGATGGCCGGGTTGCCGGAACAAGCCCGTATCTCCCTGGCCGCTTCTGTGCCTTTCCCCAAACGGCTTGGCACCCCTGCCGACTACGCCTTTTTGGCGCAGCACATCATCGAAAACGAGATGATCAACGGCGAAACGATTCGGCTGGATGGGGCGATTAGGCTGGCACCTAAATAAAACAAAGATTGGAGGTTGGAGATTGGAGATTGGAGATGATGCATCATCTCCAATCTCCAATCTCTAATCTCCTCTCATCAAGGAGCAGAACATG
>JAGQGA010000521.1 GCA_020432595.1 Anaerolineales bacterium
CCACGTCGTCGTTGGCTGCCAGGTGGACAATGACGTTGTCGCCGCTGATGGTGGCATCGCCGCCGACGCAGCTGATGGCGAGTTCCCACGCTTGGGGAATGCTTTGGTAAATTTGGTAGTCGCCGGGGAGCAGGTCGCTGCTGACTTTGCTTTGGCCGTCGTCTAAGCTGAAGCTGCCGAGGTTGCCGAAGTAGTAGAAGCCGCTGCCGCCCGCGCTGGCGTTCAAAATGGTGATGCTGCCGCCGACGTTGATGTTGTTGAAGGTGCAAACCACGTCGTCGTTGGCAGCCAGATGCACGATGACGTTGCCATCACCGACGGTGACATCGCCGCCGCTGCAGCTGATGTCTACGGTCCAGCCGGTGGCGACGCTTTGGTAGATTTGGTAGTCGCCGGGCATGAGGTTGTCGCTGAGGCGGCTGTCGCCGTCGCTTTGGGTGAAGCTGCCGAGTCCGCCGAAGTAGAAGCGGTCGGTGGCACCGGCGGTGTTGATGGTGATGCTGCCGCCGATGTCGGTGTTGGCGAAGGTGCAGACGACATCGTCGCCGGCCGCCAAGTGGATGATGACGTTACCCTCGCCGATTTCGACGTTGCCGCCGGTGCAGCTGATGTCTACGACCCATCCGGCCGGCAGGCTTTGATAGACTTGGTAGTCACCGGGTACCCGGTTTTCCTGGTGGCTTTCGCCGTCGTCGAGCAGGATGCTGCCCAAGCCGCCGAAGTAGAAGAAGTCTACGGCTCCGGCTGGGTCGCTGCTGGTCACCAGTGTGATGCTCCCTGTCTCGCTTTGTGCCGAGGCAGAATTAACAGATACAGCAAAAAAGCCAACCATTACAGCAATGATAATGCCAAATGTTGCTACGATAGAATGATATTTGTAGAACGGTTTACTTTGAGACATGATGAATTTCCCTTGCAATTCCTTTGTTATGATTTCCTCTACGGAGCCATGCCATGATGTAGGCAGGGCAAACAGAACCACCTGTGGTTGCTGTTATTCATGATAAATTGTTGATGTTTGTGGAAAGGCTCCCGCCGTTATGTGTGCATTTCCTAATTCCACTCACCATCTTTTTAGTACTACAGTACTTATTATCCAAGAAAACATTACATGCCGCGTTAAAAGCTGCTTTTTTTAGAAATATTCAGAAGTACCACAGTACTAACGTCTATTTGGCCGGAAAAAGAGGGTGGCGTGGTACGGAGCAAATATATACGGCGTGACATCCATCAGTCGCTATCAATGACATAGGTCACTGCTAAGCATGTTCGCTAATTGCTATACTGCTACAACTATTAACCAAAATCATTGGTGGCGCACATGAACTCTTTAAACCTTTTAATTATTGAATCGCATACGGCCGTTCGTCGAGCCTTAGCCACTCGGTTGCAATCTGCCAAGGGTATTGAACAGGTTGATACGGTAGCGACGATTGCTGAGGCGTTGAGCTATATGAAATTGCGTAAGCCAGACGTTGTGTTGTTGGGGTTGCGGCACCCGTTGAATGA
This sequence comes from Anaerolineales bacterium, assembly GCA_020432595.1. The sequence continues at coordinate 1,510 of JAGQGA010000521.1, forward strand.
AGAGCTGAAGTTCGTGATTATGCAGGTGCGACAATTGGTGAATACGGGGTCTTGCGTGTTGGTTTTAGCGTCTTATGCTGATGAGTTGGAACGGGAAGCACTGTTACAGGCTGGCGCACAGCAATATTTGCTGAAGACGATTGATACGCCACATCTGATCCAATCCATTGAAAAGGCAGTTGGTGCGGTGCCAAAAACGGCCGTTTCTCCCCCCTTTCCCCCCATGAACATATTGCTACCTCAGCTCAGCCTCTTCTAGGCATCACCTTCGCTTTCCGGTCGCAGTAACAAAAGCGGTATCTCTGCCCCGCGCAGCACCTTCTCGGCTACACTTCCAAACACCCAGCGGCCAATGCCGCTACGCCCATGTGTACACATCACAATGGTGTCTACCAATTCTTCACGGGCAATCTCTAAAATAGTATCGGCCACATCTTGACCCTCGATCAATTTGGATGCAACGCGATACCCCTGCTGCCGTAGCCCTATTTCCTTGGCTTCTAAATAGGCCAGGGCATCAGCAAATACGCGATGGCGAATGTGATCCAAAAGTTGGTCATGGGCTTCATCGGCAAACGCACTGGCGGCATGGGGAACATTGACCACATAGACCAAGAGCAGTCGGCTTTGGTATTTGTCAGCCAAGTCAACGGCCGCTTTTAAGGCAACTTCAGCAAACGGGGAACCATCGAGGGGAACCAACAAATGTGCAAACATGGCAACACTTTCTCGCATGGATATTGCGCCCAACGGCATCGCCAGGCACAATATCCTCAGGGCTAAGTTTTCTAAATCGGCATGTTGGCCTCTAACGCCGGCTGCCGCGCCAGATATTCCAGCAAATCCGTCACGCTCAAAATGCCAACCAGCTCATTATCCATAACTACTGGCAGTGCCCCAAAACGACGAGTTGCCAATATCTTGGCCGCCTCATGCAGCGGTGTTTCTGGCAAGACCGACACCACATGGCGCGTCATACAATCTTCTACCAAAAACCGCTCTAGCAACCGAATCCGCAGCGTTGAATCCTCCGACAGCAGCGGCGAATTGACCGCCAATCGAATATCGCGCTCGGTGATCATGCCAACCAGCCTGCCATATTTGTCCACCACGGGAAGCTGGCGATCATCAAAACGGTTCATCTCAGCAATGGCTGCCCCAAGCGTCGCGTCCGGGGTAATGGTGTCAGGGTTGGCAGTCATCAAATCTTTTACAGTCAACATAGTTTGCTCCTTAAACATTGGAGATTGGAGATTAAAGATTGGAAATTGGTCAATCTCCAATCTCTAATCTCAAAAGGCCAATTTACATTTCGTTACATGAGACTGGGGGCATAAGAACCCACCACTTGAATATAGTTTGCCCGCTCAAAAGCAGCAGGCGCACCGCAGTTGCGCTGGCTCAGGCTGCCGCGCAGTTGTGCCAGCGATTCGTACTCGTGTTCTTGCAGCCAGTGGGTCATTTCGGTAAGAACGGCCGTTATCCGCCCCACCCCCATCTGCAACAACGCCGATGCCATCATCACCACCGTCGCCCCGGCCGCAATCCCTTTCAACGCATCCTCACCCGTGTGAATCCCCGTTGTCAGTGCCAAATCAGCCGCAATGTGGCCGTAGAGAATGGCAATCCAGCGCAGTGGCAGCCGCATTTCGTCTGAACCACTAAGGTGCAAATTGGGCACCACCGCCAAATGATTTAAATCCAGATCAGGCTGATAAAAGCGGTTAAACAGCACCAGCCCATCCGCCCCTGCCTGTGCCAACTGGTTTGCCATATGGGCGGTAGAGCTAAAGTAAGGGTTGAGCTTCATCGCCACAGGAATCGTCACATGATGCTTTACATCCCGCAGCACATCCAGGTACATCTGCTCCACCTCGGCTCCACTCACGTCAAGCCGCGTCGGCACATAGTAAACATTGAGTTCCAGCGCATCCGCTCCCGCCTCCTGCATCAACCGTGCATAGCGCGTCCAGCCGCCGGCCGACACCCCATTCAGGCTGGCAATCACGGGAATATCCAGTGCCCGCTTTGCCTCGCTCAGATACCCCAGGTAGGCATCTGGCCCAATGGAAGCATACATCGGTGCCTCGGGGAAGTAAGATAATGCCTCGCCGTAACTCTCGCTTCCTTCATTTAGATAGCGATCCAGCGTTTCGCTCTCGGCGTTGATCTCTTCCTCAAATAAGGAATGCAACACCACTGCCGCCGCGCCTGCATCTTCCATTTGCCGCAGCTTACCCAAATTCCGCGCCAGCGGCGACGACGATGGCACGATTGGGTTTTTGAGCGTCAACCCTAGGTAGGTTGTTGTTAAGTCCATTTTTATCTCCAGGTTTCAGTAATCGGTAATCAGTCCATCTCACTGATTACCGATTACCGATTACTGTTTACTGTTTACCGTTTCCCGACAAACGCTCCCACTTGGCCGCCACGTCGGCTTTTGCCAATTCGAGCATATGAACGGCCGTTTGTGGGTCACGCTGCTGCAACATCCGGTAGCGTCCTTCGCGGTACATATATTGTTCCAGCGGCGTGGCCGGGGGTTTGCTGTCCAGGGTTAACGGCCGTTTATCCTCATCCACTGCATCTGGGTTAAAGCGATAAAGTGGCCAGTAGCCAGAAGAAACGGCCGTTTGCTGTTGAGCCAGCCCAAACTTCAAATCATAACCGTGGGCAATGCAGTTGCTGTAAGCAATCACCAGCGACGGCCCATCATACGCCT
>JAGQGA010000522.1 GCA_020432595.1 Anaerolineales bacterium
TTTGCGCCTTTGCGTGAACTTTTCTGGGCAACGTCATTTTAATGCCTGCTGGAAAAATGAGACCAATATCGTCTCATACTCAGTCGGATAAAAGGCGGGGATTGCCATGTGACTGGCGTTGTCGAAGTAGGTAAAACGGCCGTTTAACCCCAACCGCTTGCTTTCCGCCTCCAATCGCTCCGTTTGCGCCACGTCCACAAAAATGTCGGCACGGCTGTGAATGATAGCGAACTGCTGTGAAGGCGCAAACTTGGGCAGCGCATCTTTGGCCTGGTGTGCCAGCAAATCCACGCCCCCCGCCTGCCGCGACCACCACAGGGCGATGGACAGCATGAAGGTGGGGAATTTGTTGCGCCGGGCTTCGTCGGGCAGGTACACAGTGAGATCAGAGGGGGGTGAGTCGGCAAAAACGGCCGTTATTCCCCGCTCCTCCCCCATCGCCACTAGAGCCACCGCCCCCCCCACCGAGTTGCCCAAAATACCTACCCGCGCCGCCGGAATCCCCTTCGCGCCCACCAGCCAATCCCACGCCCCCAGCACATCCAAATATTCTTCATTCCCCAACGCCGTATACCCATCCAACTGCGTCGAGTCACCTGCGTCGCGCAAATCAATGATGAGGACGGAAAAACCAGCCTTGTGTAGCATCCCAGCGGGAACCAATTCGGTATGGCTGTTTTTGCAACTGCCAAACCCATGCACAATCAGCACGGCCGGAGCCTCCGGCGCAGCCTCAATGTACCACCCGGCCAGCGTCACCGCCGGGTCACGGCTGGGAATGGCTATGGTTTCGTAGCTGGGCATAAAATAGGGAGCGTAGTCAAAACCGGCCGGCCAAAAGTTGCCGAGGTCGGTGAATTGAGCGGGGTTGTTGGCGAGATGGCGGGAACAACGGCCGTTAATATCCACCAACTCATGATACAGCCCATAGCCAAACCCCAAATACGCCCCAACCGCCAGCACAAGAACAATGCTCACCACAACAAACCAGCGTCTCATCACCAACCCCTGAAAATGGGACGCAGATTTACCTGATTTTCCTGATTCTTGTCAGTTTCTATACTGATCAAGAGTTCGTAAAACTGAAATACCTCACGCAAAGACACAAAGCCCACCAAGTTTCCCCTTTGCGTCTTTGCGCCTTGGCGTGATTTTTCTTCCTACTAACCTCAGACCATTATAGATTCTTATCAGTTCCATCAGGTAAATCTGCGTCCTATCTCTCTTCCTGCCACCAGCGCAGCGCCCGCTGCTCCATTTCCTTGATATAAGCGTCCTTGCCGTCCATATACGCCTCAAAATCATACCGAAACTGCGCCGCCAGCGACGCTTTTAGCTCGCTGTACACCTGCGCTTCGTCAGGATGGGCAATCATATAATCACGGAAGGCCAGATGGCGCACAATGGCCGGGTTGTCGTGCTGATAAATGTGCAGATTGTGGCTGCGACGGCCGTTTATGGTGCGCGGAAAATACCGCCGTCCCGCCAGCCCAAACTCCCCATATGGCGGCCCATAGCCCGCCTCGCCCAGCACCTCGTTCAACCCATCCACTTGCTCAATATCCTTCACTTCTAGCAGCATATCAATAATCGGCTTTGCCCTAATCCCCGGAATCGCCGTGCTGCCAATATGGTAAATCCGCACAAAGTTCTCCCCGAACACCTTTTGCAGCCACGCCGCCGCCTCAGCAAACATCCCCGACCACCTTTCATCCGGCTCCACTACCTCCACCGTCGTTAACGTCACCTTCGGCAAATCCATTAAGAATCTCCCCAATCTGAGCTTTCAAATTTGGCAAATTATTCTGCACAATTTCCCACACCAGCTCATAATTCACCAAAAAATAAGCATGTGCTATACGATTTCGCAGCCCAATAATTTGCTGCCAAGGTACATCTGGGTACTGTAACCGAATTGTATCTGTCAAATTGCGGCTCGCTTCCTCAATAATTTCTAGTTGGCGAACAACCCCATCTTGCAACAGTCTTGTCTGCAAAAATTTTGTGGCTCCAACATGATCTACATATTGCTCTATCTGCAAAATTGCATCCCAAATATGCAGCAAAAAAACACGGTCATCCTTCTTCATAAATAATAACCATGTCCTTTTCTACAAACGGCCGAATATAAGGGCTTAACTCTGCATCTGTCACCAGTTCAACTTCTCGACCAAGCAACTGTGCCAACTCCGCCTCCAGCCCAAACCAGCGCAGACCTAAACTCGGCCGTTGCGAAATGGGGCGCAGTTCGACAAGAATATCTATATCACTCGTTGCCACCTCTTCACCCCGCGCATATGAGCCAAAGACAGCGATTTGCTGTACATAAGGCTGCAAAACCGGCAATATTTTCTCTCGAAGCTCATCAAATTTACTCATTTTCCTGTTCCAGGTTAAATCCGTATTTCGTTATCAGAATTGAAACGATAGATGTTCAGAAAAGGTTTTGGGTTGATTTGTAGCCGAGGATTCCAATCCTCGCTCTTTGGCCTAAGCCAAAGAGCAAGCTTAAGTCACTAGACAAGCAAAAGCTCAGTTACACACGAACGACATCACACAACAACGCTTTGTACACTGGGAAACCTGAAATGGGATCGCGATTATGGTGATCGGTCAGGGCATTGATATTGGCCTCCTGCCATTCCTTTGGCCCCAGCGGCCCGCCCCCGCCCATGTTGGCCTCAATCACCCCGGGCACAATATCCTCGGTCACGTGCGCCCAAAGCCGAATCTGACCTCGTGGCGATTGCACCATCACCTCGTTACCATGTTCAATACCACGCGCCTGGGCATCATGCGGGTGAATCCAAACCAGCGGTTTAGGCTGCAGCTTTCTCAATTCGTCAATATTCATATGCTGCGAACGGAACGTAGACTGCATCCGTGCGCCAGAATTGAAAACAAGCGGGTAGGTGCGTGCCAGTTCACTGGCGGCAACAGGGCCTTCTTCCGGCTCGGTGTAGCGCGGCAGCGGATCATACCCGTGCTGCCGGAACCATTCAGAGGCAAACTCAAACTTGCCGGTGGGCGTGGCAAAGCCGGGCCGGCCGTCCTCACGCAGTTCACCCGTTTCATATTTGCGATAGCGCATGGGCAGCGACGACAGCGGCACGCCGGCCGGGTTAGCCTGCAACTGTTCCAGAGTCACTCCCGTACCCTCCAACCCCCGCCTGACTTTCTCCTCCTCGGTCTTCGGCCACAGGTCGCCATACCCCAAGCGGCTGGCAAGCTCGGTAAAAATCAAATAATCGGAGCGCGATTCGCCAATTGGGTCAATGACTTGGGTACGAAGCTGCGCCCAATCATCATAGAATTGGTACGATAGGGTCTCAAAGGGGGTTGCCGCAGGCAGCAAGAGGTCGGCAAACTGGGCATCGGCCGTGGGAAAGCGATTGACGACGACCAGCAAGTCAAGGGCAGCCAATGTGCGCTGCCACAGGGCTGGGTCAGGCCAGGCCGTGAGCAGCGAGGCACCGCTAACGATCAACCCGCGCACAGGATAGGGATCGTCCTCAAGAACGGTTTTGGGCAGTTCCACCGCGTGCGCCTCATTGCGGAGTTGGTAGTAGAGTGGGTATTGAGTGGAGCCAAACGGCCGTTTACCCCCCAGCGGCGGCTCTGTTGTCGTGCGGTTGTGTTGAATGCGCTTCGGCATTTTAAACAGTTTGCCCCCCGGCACGTCAATATGACCGCCCAACGCCTGAATGGAAAGAACCGCACGAATCGCCTGAACCCCGCTGTTGCTATATTCAAGACCCGTGTACATCAAAATGGAGCAGCCCTTCGCCGCGCCAATGGCACGAGCCAGATCAATCACCGATTCTGCCGCAACGCCAGTAATGGCGGCCACGCGCTCAGGGGTAAACTGCTCAACATAGCGAGCCAAATCAGCAAAGCCATGCGTCCAGTTCTCCACAAACTCATGGTCATAAAGATTTTCCGCAATCATGACGTGGATAATGCCCAACGCCAAGGCTCCATCGCTGCCCGGCCGAATCCCAAGCCACTCAGCGCGGGCTGCCCTGGCCGTTTCGCTGCGCCGATGGTCAATAGTGATGACCCGCACCCCGCGTCGCATCGCGTGTTTGATCTTGTTTAGCTTAAACGGCGGCGAGTCAGTCGCCGGATTTGCCCCCCAAACCAAGATCAGATCAGCTTTATCCAAATCATCGCTCAGATTGCGGTATTGCTCGCCAAAGCAGGCTTGGGGAGCAAT
>JAGQGA010000523.1 GCA_020432595.1 Anaerolineales bacterium
TCAATTCAAACACCGTCCCGTCGTTGCTCAGGGCAATGTCCATCATCTGGGTAAAAAACTCATTAAGCTGGTTAATCGCCACATCCGGCTCCACTTTGGCAATCATGCCCCCAGTCCAGTTGCGGATGTCGGCAAACATCACCACGGCGTTGCGCCGCTCCCGCCGCGCCATCAGCCCAGGGTCAGTCGAAAGCACATGCTCCACCAGCCGTTCCCCCATATAGCGGGAAAACGTCGCCTTCACCACCTGCTTTTCCTTCCGCTCCTGCTCCAGCTTGAGCGCCTCCATGCGGCGCAGTTCCGTCACGTCCTGCATCACTGCCACATAGCCAACGGCCGGAATGGGCGAAATGCTGGCGTATAAAATCGCGCCGTTATCCAGCACCACTTCCCGCGATTCGCTGTTGCGTCGGGCTTCGGCAAAAAGCGGTGTCAGCACTTTGAGTGCCGGTACTTCGGTGATCAGGCAGCCGGTGAGCTTGCTGGCCTGAGCGCGGAAAAATGTTTCCGCCGCTTTATTAAACAGCGAAATCCGCCATTCCTCATCGGTAATGATGATGGCATCGGTAGACTGCGCCAAAATGGTGCCCAGCTTGCGCCGCTCTTCGCTGACATCGGTAAACAGATAAGCATTTTCAATAGCGGTGGTCACTTGGGCACCGATGGTTTCCAGCAGTGCCAAATGTTCGGTGGTGAAGTAGCCAACTTCGGGGTGGTTGAGCACCAATACCCCGACGGTGCTGTTGGCACCCCGCGACAGCGGCACGCCGATGGCGGAGCCACTTTCGCTTTGGTCGTCGGGCAGCATGACCCAGCGCGGGTCTTGGCTAATATCGCGGATAATGTCGCCCCGGTTGTGGCGCACCAGCCAGCCGCCCAGCCCGGAGCGCATCACTTCCTGGCTGACCTGGCTGTTAAATTCCACGGGGGCACCGGCGCGTTTGAGGATTTTGCGGCTCACACGGCCGTTTTCATCCAGCAGCATAATGTTGCCCTTGGTAGCACCTAGCACCGCCTGTGTTTGGGCAATAATTTCGCCCATCATCTTGTCCAGGTTTAGCTCTTTGCTGATGGAGCGGCTAATGTCGCCTAGCAGTGCCAGCCGGTTGCGCTCTTCTTCCAACTCCACGCGGGCGTGCTTCAGCTGGATGAGGGTACGGACGCGCACCAGCAGCTCTTCGCGCACGTGGGGGCGGTGCAGAAATTCGTCGGCACCCACTTCAATCCCCTTGATGCGATATTGCACATCGCGCAGAGCCGTGACCATGATCACCGGGATGCGCTGGGTGCGGCGGTCACTTTTTAGCTCCTGGCACACTTCAAAGCCGTTGACATCAGGCATCATCACGTCGAGCAGGATGATGTCGGGGTCGTGGAGTTGAGCCAGCTCGATGCCGGCGTAGCCGCCGCTGGCTTGCAGAATGCGGTATCCCTCCATTCGCAGTTGCGAGGAGAGGAGCAGCCGGTTTTCGGCGTTGTCGTCAATAATTAAAACAGTCGAGGAGGCTGTTTCGGTGGCGTTGGCTGGTTCGAGTACGGTTAACGTTCTCATGAATGCATGTCTAAATCAGGCAGTGGGGTTGGCTGAAATACGGCCGTTTTCCACATACAGCGTCGTGGCCTGTTGCAGGAATGGGTCGCTAAACATCGCTCTATCTGTTGCCGTCAGCACAGCTTGCTCCGCCGACTGCACATAGTTGAGCAGCAGGGCGCGGCGCTGTTCATCAAGTTCGGCCACCACTTCGTCAAGCAACAAAATGGGGGCTTCACCCGTTTGGCTGGTCATCCAGTTGATTTCCGCCAGCTTGAGCGCCAGCACGGCGCTGCGCTGCTGACCACGCGAGCCAAACAGACCCAGTTCGCGGCCATTGACCCAAAAAGCCCAGTCGTCCCGATGTGGCCCAATGGTGGTGCTGCCACGGGCCAGGTCTTTGGCTTTACTTTCCTGCATCGCTTGCCAAAACCGTTCCTTGATCCGCTCTGGCTGCTGCAAATGGTCTTCCAGCCAGTCGGCAAGCTGCAGGGTTTCACTGCTGTTGGTCGGGCTATCGTGCAAGTTAGGCAAATAGCGCAAACGGATGGATTCGCGCCGGTCGGTAAGCTGTTCATAATGAATGTGCTGCGTTTCGCGGGCGATGTTGCTGAAAAACTGCCCTCGGCGGGCAAAAAGTTCACTGCCTGAAGTTACTAAACGTTCGGTAAAAATGCTGAGAACATCATGACCGCCGCGCCCTTCGGCCATTTGGCGCAGCAAGGCGTTGCGTTGCTCCAGAAGCTTGTTGTAGGTGGAAAGCTGACGGCAATAAATGGGGTCAATTTGGCACAGGGTAATGTTGAGATAGCGTCGCCGCTGGCTGGGAGAGCCGGTGATGAGATGAACATCTTGTGGCAAAAAGAGAACTGCCCGTACTTGACCAAGCAAGTCCATCAGCCGGACTTTGCGCCGGTTGACCAGTGCTTCGCGGCGAAAGCTGTACTGCTGCCCTTTTTGTTCGTTAATTAGACGCACTTCTAGCTGGCGTTCTCCCTGGCGCGTGGCGACGCGAGCCACCAGTCGCCCAACGATGACGGGATCATGGGTTTGCAGTGCATCCCAATGGATAAGCTGCTGATCCTGGTTGATATGGGGCGAACGGGTAGTTGCCAGATAATAGATTGCTTCCAATAGATTTGTTTTTCCCTGTGCGTTGTTGCCGTGTAACAAGGTGGCTCCGGCTGGAAGAGTGAGTTCTAAACGGCCGTAATTGCGAAAATTTGTGAGTGATAGATGGGTAATGCGCATAAACTTTTTGCGTGGTTTGCAGAAGAATTCACGAGCATTGTAGCATATCGCCCATCCATCGGGTAGCTCCACCTTGTTTGGTAATGAGTGGCAAACCTTTGTCATGATGGTTACAGCGTGTTGTGTTGCACCAAATGATATGATGCCATAGGAACGGCCGTTGTTACATCAAACAGACGTGAATATTGCCCAAACCCGGTCTCTTGTTGATCCCTACACCTCATGTTATCCTATGCCCTAAATCATTACACAATGTGATTACCCATATTGGAGCAATTAAGGCGTGCCACTCAAGTTAAAATAGCCATCATCGCCTTTAAACTGCTGCCATGTTATCAGGAAAAGTTTATGAGTGAATCAACCTCGCCGCAGCGTTCGCCGCTGCGCCTCATCCTGACCCTGTTGTTGGCAATCATCGTGCCGCTGGCTGTTGGTCTGTGGGCGGCACCCCGCGTGGTGCCCAAACCTCAGGTTGGCATTGCCCGGCTCAATTTTGACATTACCGACGTGTCGGCCTATGAACTCACCGAACAGTTGGCCTATGCCCGGCGCGACTCGGCAGTGCAAGCGGTGGTGCTGGTTATCAACAGCCCTGGCGGGTATGCAGCTTCTAGCGAAGAGCTATATTTTGACGTGCTGAACACCCGGCAGGAGATGCCCGTTGTAGCCGCCATTGACCTCATCGCCGCCAGCGGTGCCTACTATATGGCGGCGGCGGCGGATGAAATTTATGCCAAGCCTACCTCATTGGTAGGCAGCATTGGGGTAATCGCCTCGCCCCCCAGCGAGCCGCTGCTGGATGACAGCATTGTGACCACCGGCCCCTACAAGGCGTTTGGCGGCACCCGCGATGGCTTTATTCGCGGGGCAGAAGCGTCCAAATTTTCCTTTTTAGAGGCTGTCAAGACGGGTCGTGGTGACCGGCTACAGGTAGGGCTGGATTTTCTGTCGCGGGCGGAGGTGTTTGGCGGGATTCAGGCACTGGAATATGGGCTGATTGATGGGCTGATTGCCAATGATGAGGCGGTGCGACGGGCGGCCGAGTTGGCAGGGTTAAATGATTACGATGTGGTGGAGCTTTATCCGCTGGCTTTTGCTGACGCGACGGGTAGTGCAGTTGCCAACTACCGCCCCCCGGTAATTGATGCCGCCAAGCTACTGTCGCCGCCAGTGGATTTGGCACCGGGGCTGCATTTTCGCTATGTTGATTTTCCAGCTACGCAATAGGGGAGGGGAATGATGCGCCGAGCGATTTTACTATTACTTTTGTTTGTGGTGCTGCTGGTGGCACCAACGGCCGTTCGTTACCTCCAATTCTATCAACTGGGTGGAGTTGCCGAGCGCACCGTGCCAACCTATGACCCAGCAGTGGTTGCCTCTGTTCCCACGCCCGAAGCCGGTGATTTTGTAGACGAGCCGGATATG
>JAGQGA010000524.1:0-2040 GCA_020432595.1 Anaerolineales bacterium
AGTAGAATCATCTGTGTTTTCCCATCCGTGTTTACAAAATTATCGACAAAAAATTGTCGATGCTGGTGCGTAAGTGCCTAATCTGCAAGTAGCGAGGTAGCATGAGTCACAATAGAGTTGGATACCGACAACTAATCCGTCAGAACAGCAATTTTCGCAACCTATGGTTCGGCCAAATCATCAGCTTTTTGGGCGATTGGTTCAATCTAATCGCCTCCGCGTCACTCATCGGCCAACTTTCCAGTTCAGGTCTAGCAATTGGCGGTCTGTTTGTGGTGCGTATGCTTGCCCCCTTTTTGGTTAGCCCCCTAGCAGGCGTGATTGCCGACCGCTACAACCGCAAACGAATTCTTTTTGTTGCCGATATTTTGCGTGCGGTTGTTGTTTTGGGCTTCTTATTGGTGCGCGAACCACAGCACCTTTGGCTCCTGTACACGCTAACCGCTCTCCAACTTGCCATTAGCGGTTTCTTCCAACCCGCCCGCAATGCCATCCTACCCGACATCGTTTCACCGCGTGAATTAGGAACCGCCAACGCCCTCAGTTCCGCCACCTGGTCGGTCATGCTGGCATTTGGCGCAGCCCTGGGCGGATTGGTCGCTGGCATGTGGGGTAACCAGCCCGCCTTTATCATTGACTCCATCACCTTTATTCTTTCCGCCATCTTCATCTCCCGCATTGCCTACCAGGTGCCAGAAGCGTTGCAGCAAGCTGATAAAACCTTGCGAGCCGCCCTAACACAATACATAGACGGTCTGCGTTACCTGTGGAGCCACGCCGATATTCTGTTTATCGCGCTGCACAAATCGGCAAATGCCCTGTTTGTTTCCAGCGGCTATCAGGTGATTCAGGTCAAAATTGCCGAAGAAATTTTTGTCTGGGGGCAAGGCGGTAATTATAGTTTGGGGGCCATGTTTGCGGCAGCCGGTATTGGCACCGGACTTGGCCCTATTCTGATCCGCCGCTTTACAGGCGATGATGAGGGCAAAATGCGACGTGCCCTTCTGCTTGGCTATGGACTAGCTGCCGTTGGTCTCGCCGTCTCGGCTCCCCTCGTTAGCTTTTATTGGGTTTTGCTGGGTACCATCTTGCGCGGTATTGGTGGTGGCATCACTTGGGTGTTCTCTACCCAACTCTTGCTGCAACTACTGCCCAATGAAATGCGGGGACGGGTGTTTTCGAGCGAATTTGCCATTTTCACCCTCATGAGTGCGGCGGCGGCCGGTGGCGTGGGTGGTGCGCTCGATTCGCCGCTGGGCATTACAGGCACTTTGTTTGCAATGGCGGGGTTGACCTTAATTCCGCTGCTGCTGTGGGCAGTTTGGCTGCGTTTGAGACTTAGCAGGGGTGTTCCGGCCGGCAGCGAAACGGTGAAACAGCATTATCCCGATTCCTAAAAGCTGATATAATCGCAGGCAATGAGGCGATTAGAGGCAACTGTCCACGGCTTGGTGCAAGGCGTTTATTTCCGTTACTACACGCTACAAACGGCGCAAAAACTGGAGGTAGTGGGTTGGGTTGCTAACCGACGCAATGGCACCGTCTTTGTGGTAGCTGAAGGCTCAGCAGCAGCGTTGCAGCAACTGCTTGACTTCTTGCACCAAGGATCGCCCTCTGCCCAGGTCAGCCGTGTTGAAGTGCAGTGGCTTGAACCAACGCATGAGTTTAAAACGTTTCAGGTGAAGCAGTTGTGGGCGTAGTGAGTAAATCTTCCCCCTTTCCACAGCGAGAACGGCTGGCGTGGGGCATTTTGATCGGGAGCTTTGTGTTTTGTTTGACGTTAACGGTGGCGGTGCCTGTCAGCGTTAGTGCCTTTATTCAAAATGCCAAACAGCTTTTACCCGCCACAGTGCAGGCCAACCAGGGGTCGGTACGTGTGAGCAACAACGTGCTGCGACGGGTGGTGCTGGCGGGTGAGGCAGATCTGCCAATTGAACCAAGCACGCGGATTCAAACGGATGATGGGGGAACGGCTAGCTTGTTTATTTCGCCGCCGGATGATTCGCGGCTGCTGGTACGGCTGCAAATTTATACCAGTAC
>JAGQGA010000524.1:2137-4195 GCA_020432595.1 Anaerolineales bacterium
GATGGGGGAACGGCTAGCTTGTTTATTTCGCCGCCGGATGATTCGCGGCTGCTGGTACGGCTGCAAATTTATACCAGCACATCGGTGTGGCTAGAAGAGGCATCTACGCCCCGGTTTGGCGTGAGTGATGCGGGGCAGGCGGTGGCATTAAATTTGCAAAACGGCCGTTTACGTCTTACCTTACCTGAGTTTCAACAACGGCCGTTAACCTTCAGCATCACCACCCCCCAAAGCACTGTGCAAATCAACACCCCCGGCATCTACTCGATTGAAGCCAACGACCGCGAAACCCAACTCACCGTACAGTCAGGAGCCGCCCAAATACAAGGGCAAGAGCAAATACTTGACCTACAGCCACAGCAGCGAGCCGTGGTCATCAACGATGCTCCTCCCAGCGGGCCACTAACCCCGGAGCAGAACCTAATTGAAAACGGTGATTTTAGCGACGGGTTGGACAACTGGGCCGCGTTTGCCTGGAGCTTGGAGCTAAAAGATCAGCCGACTGGCGAAACACAGGTCAGCACCCGCGACGGCGAGGCAGTGCTGTCTTTCGCCCGCACGGGGGTCGGCCATGCCGATGTCCGCATTCAACAATCTATCAACAAAGATGTGGCCGATTTTTCCTCTGTGCGGCTGTTGCTGACCTTCCGCATTTTGCAACAAGAGCTAAGCGTGTGTGGTTTTAAGGGCAGCGAATGCCCGCTATTTGTACGGCTAAACTACACTGATGAAGAAGGGGTGAGCCGCATCTGGCAGCAAGGCTTTTATGGGTTTGGCACCGTTGATGACAACAATGCCCCCGGTGCTTGCACCTCATGCGCCGTGATTCAAAGCAGCCATTTGCAAACCACGCTGGGACAGCTTTATGTCTACGATGTGGACATTGCTCAAGAGCTGGCACGGCAAGGCTTTTTGCCGCCGCGCACCATTGAAAGCGTCACCATTGTTGGCTCCGGCCACAGCTTTGCCACCGAGGTTTTGGAAGTGGCACTAATTGCTGAAGAATAGCACGCTACCCAATATTTTTGTACTCGAAAAACGGCCGTTTCCGCTCCCTTTCACCCCTCCCCCGGCACCCGATCCACCTCCGTGGAACGCGGTGGCCCGGCCAACTCCGTATCGCCCACATTATATTTACCCCGCAGTTCGTCTAGCTGAGTGCGCTCCCACAGCGGCACGCCATCGCTATAGCCAGCGCGGCCAATCATGTGAGCCGAGACGGGGGCGGTGAGGAACATGAAGAAGATAATGGCAAGGGCGCGGCTGGTGACAGAAAGTTCGTTGAAATAAACGGCCGTTCCCAGCACAATAAACCCCAACCCCAGCGTCGAAGCCTTGGTTGAAGCCGACATCCGCAAATACATATCCGGCATCCGCACCAGCCCAATGCCAGCCAGAACAATGAAGAACACGCCGATGAAGATGAGTGTGATGCTGATTATGTGCATTTCTGTAATCAGTAATCGGTAACCAGTAATCGGTAATCGGTAATCAGTGACAGAACTGATTCCTGATTACTGAACACTGATTACTGATTACCGCCTCAAATCAATATAGTAGGCAAAGGCAATGGTGCCGAGAAAGGAGATGAGTGCCAGCACGGTTGCCACATCGAGCCACACGTCTTGTTCGGTGATGACAGCATAAACGGCCGTTATCCCAATCCCCACCGTCGTCAAAATATCCAGTGCCACCACCCTGTCCGGCAGCGTCGGCCCCCGCCACACCCGCACAAACGACAGCCCAATCGTCACCGTCAGCAGCGTTAATGCCCCCATCAACCACGTTACCAATTCCATGCTGCCCATACCTCCAAAATCCGCCGCTCAAACCCCTGCTTAATTTCTTCCCGAAACGCCTCAATATCATCCACATTAAATACATGGACATAAATACAGCTTTGATCCCCGGCCACATCCAGCGTCAGCGTCCCCGGCGTCAGCGTAATCATGTTGCCCAGCAGCGTAATCTGGGCATCAGTCGTAATGGTTAGTGGCACCGCCACCACTGCCGGGCGCATGGTCAGGCGCGGCGTTAGCACCCACCGCGCCACCCGAA
>JAGQGA010000525.1 GCA_020432595.1 Anaerolineales bacterium
TGCTGCCTTAACTCCCTACGCCTTACTCCCCACACTTCACAATCATCGTTTGGCATTGGTAATAAAGGCTCGTAGGCGGTTGTGGTCTTTTTTGCCGGGGCTGGCTTCCACACCGCTGGCAACGTCAACGGCAAATGGATGCACCTGGGCAACAGCACTGGCAACGTTGTCGGGGGTGAGGCCGCCAGCCAGCATAATGCCAGGCAGTTCTTGGGCAAGCTGGGCGCTAATCGGCCAGTTGCCCGTTTCGCCCGTGCCGCCAAAAAGGTTGGGGTGGTAGGTTTCGAGGAGGATGCTAGGCTGACCAGGTGCCATTTTGGGGGGCAAAAACCATTCAGCGTCGGCCTGGGCTTCTTCCAAGCTGGTGGGGCGCAGGGCTTTATAGGAACGGCCGTAAATGGGTGATTCCGGGTCGCCAATCAGCTTGGGCACCTCGTTGCCGCTAAGCTGCGCCAAATCAAGGTGACATTTGTGCAGAACGTCGGCCATATAAACGGCCGTTTCGTCCACAAACACTCCCACTAACAGCGGGCAGCGTGGCAACTGCCGCAGTTGCGCCACCATCCCCTGCACGTCGGCCACGTTGGTGGTGCGCTTACTGGGCGGGTAAAAAATAAACCCCAAATAATCTGCGCCAGCTTCTGCTGCCACCAGCGCATCGTCCAAATTCGTAATTCCGCAAATTTTCACCTTCATCACAATCCGATTGTAGCACAGCCGCTTTATCATCAAAAACTCATCTAAATCTACCAGAAAATTTACATCTTTGTGCCACAATGTACTGTAAGATTTATGAGAATGTCACGTGGTCAGTGGTACGTGGTGCGTCATTGTTTATTTGCCGTGTGCCAATGGCTCGTTTTTATGGAGTAGCAAATGAACCGGTCTTTCAAGCTGTTTTCTGTCGCGGGCATAGACGTTCGCGTTCACCTGACTTTTCCGCTGATCCTGGTTTGGGCAGCGTTTCAATTTGGCATTTTAACCGGCGGCGGACTTTCCGGGGCACTGTTTGGCATTATTGTGGTGCTGCTGCTGTTTGGCATTGTCACGCTGCACGAATTGGGTCACAGTTTTGCCGCCATGTATTACAAAATCCCGGTGAAGGATATTGTGCTGCTGCCCATTGGTGGCGTGGCGCAACTGAAACGGATGCCGAAGGAGCCGTGGCAGGAGTTTGTGGTGGCGTTAGCCGGGCCGGCCGTTAACGTGGTGTTGGCGTTGCTGTTAGGCGGCGTGGCGTTGGCGCTCAATGTCCCCGTGTTGGGTGGCTCCCTTGGGGTCATCAACGGCACGGCTTCGCTCTCATTAACGGCCGTTCTTTCCTACATCTTTGTTTCCAACCTGGCCCTGGCACTATTCAACCTCATCCCGGCTTTTCCCATGGACGGGGGGCGGGTGCTGCGGGCGTTGCTGGCGATGGGGTTGCCCTATGCACGGGCGACGGCCATCGCGGCGCGGTTGGGGCAGGTGCTGGCCGTTGGTTTAGGGATTTATGGGTTGTTCAACGGCGGCATTTTCCTTATGTTTATTGCCTTTTTTGTCTACAACGGCGCCAAGCAGGAAAATGCGCTGGTGCAGCAGGAAGCACAGCTACAGCAGGTGACGGTGGGGCAGGTGTTTGCCCGGCAGGTGCAGAGTTTACGGCCGTTTAACACTTTGCAAGATGCCCTAACGCTGAAATCATTGACCGGGCAAACCAGCTTTCCCGTTCACGACGGCTTCCGCTATGTTGGGCTGCTGACGGGAGCGCAACTGCAAGAAGGGTTGCAGCGTTTTAGCGGCTGGACGGCCGTTAATGACCTGGTGCGGCGTGATTTGCCCGTGGTAACGCCCGGCGATTCGCTGGAGCGCGTCCAGTCGCTTTTGCAGCAGCACCAAACCGAGGCCCTGCCGGTCGTAGATGACCATACCTTTTTGGGCGTCATCACGCTCAACCATTTGCGCGAGGCATATCAGCGGCTGGTACTAGAACGGCGTATCACCATTCAACCAGCTTAAAGACATGAGGTTTAGAGATTGGAGATTAGAGATTGGCCGAGTTTCCAATCTCTAATCCCCAATCTCCAGATCCTAATCTCGTGAAGCCAAGTTGATAAGCAGCAATGCCAAAGGCAACTGCTACGTTGAGTGATTCCTTGTGTCCCAGCATAGGGAGTTGTACCACTTCGTCACACAAAGTAAGCAGGCCGGGGTCAACCCCGGCCTTTTCGTTACCCACAATCAGCACCGGAGGTTGAGTGTGGGCGGTGGGGCGAAAGGTGAGCAGAGGCTGGGCGGTGGGACCGGTTTCCAGTGCCCACAGGGGATGACCTTGCTGTTGGAGCAAAACGGCCGTTTCCACCGCATTTGTGTGATATGACCAGGCCACCGTTTCTTGCGCCCCCAGTGCTGCCTTTGCCAGCTTGGGGTGTGCCGGGGTGCTGGTGATGCCGCAGAGATAGAGGTGGCGCAGCCCGGCGGCGTCGGCGGTGCGGAAGATGGAGCCGACGTTGTGGATGCTGCGGATGTTGTCAAGCAGGGCGGTGAGGGGGCGCGTGTTGGGGGAGGAAACGGCCGTTTTCCCTCCAAACGCAGCCCTAACGGGTGCGGCAATGGTTATGGCATGGCCGCAGCGTGGGCAAGACAGCCGCACTGCTTCGGCTGCCAAGCTGGGGAAGCGAAAACGGCAGCCCGGATGGCTGCATTCACAAAAACAAAAGGCTTGGGTTTCTTGGTTCATAAATAGTTCTATAGTACCTATTTTTCACACTTTCCATGCGTCGCTCAATAGGTTTGTTGTGGTATACTGTATCATTCTTGACCAACCATTTTATCTTAAATGCCACCATCATTGGGGTGGGTGTGACCGTGAGAATTATACTTAGCCGCCTATCAAAACTTTTTGTGATTCCAACATTTACGGAAGAAGCAACATCGCCAGCGGTGGCACGCCCTCTGTATATAACGCTGGGCGTGCTGTTTATTGCTTCTTTGTCCTTGGGTGTGTGGGGTATCTTGCGAAATGGGGAATTAACGGGGGGCAAAGTCATTAGCTTTGTTTTGTCAGTACCATTTGGGCTGCTGTTTTGGGCAATGAGTCGGGGGCATATCAAGCCGGTGCGCTTGTTGATACCGGTGCTGCTTTGGGCCACGCTGACGGCCTCTATTATGCTTGACGACGGCATCCGAGCCGTAGATACCGTGGGCTTTGCGCTGGTGCTGGTGCTGGCGGGGATGTTTATTGGCGCCCAGGCGGTTTGGGGGTTTGGGGTGCTGTGTTTGACAAGCGTAACGGCCGTTTATCTGGCCGAGCTAAATGGGTGGGTACAAACCAGCTATGGCGTGATGGTGCAAATTGACGATTTGACTATTTTAATCGTGATTTTGCTGCTCGTCATTTTTGTTACCTATTACGCCATCAACTTTTTGGAGCAAAGCACCCTGCAGGCCCGTAACGATGCCCGGCTCTTGGCCTTGCGAAACCAGGAACTGCGCGACGTGCAAACATCGTTGCAGGCACGAACGGCCGAATTAGCTGGGTTAAACACACAACTGCGTGCCGAAATTCAGGAGCGGCAGCAGATAGAACACGCCTTGCGGCAAAGCGAAGGGATGAACCGCGCCATTTTGGACTATATGCCAGACATGATCCTGCGTATTGATAAAAACGGCGTTTTTCAGGAATATAGCCCCTCACGCAACATGCTGCCCATTGTTTCCCCCGAATTTTTTATTGGCAAAAGCATGGTTGAAATTATGCCGCCTCATGTTGCCGAGCCAGGCACCCAGGCGATTCGGCAAGCCATTGCAACCAATGAAATGCAGTTTTTTGAATACGCGCTGCCAGGCGATGATGGTGGGGAGCATATTTATGAGTCACGTAATATCCCTATTGGCAATGATGAAGTGATAACCATTGTGCGTGATATAACGGATGAACGTCATGCGGAACAGGCGGCACTGCAAACGCAAAAGCTGGAGAGTATTGGGCTGTTGGCGGGAGGGATTGCCCATGATTTTAACAATTTGCTGACGGGGATGTTGGGGCAAAATTCATTGGCACTGGCAAAATTGCCGCCCGATTCACCGGCGCGGCGGCATTTGGAGCGGGCGGTGGTGTCGGCCAAGCGGGCGGCCGATTTGACGCGACAGCTTTTGGCCTATGCTGG
>JAGQGA010000526.1 GCA_020432595.1 Anaerolineales bacterium
ACCGAGGCGGCAATTTACAAAGAGGCGTTGGAGGGGATGCTGGTGGCGGTGGAAGAAAAGGCCGTTGTCATTGCTTCCACCACCCGCTTTGGCGAATATGCCCTCGTGCGCGAGACGGTGGGGGTGGACACGGTGCGCCGCACCGACAACGTGGGTTTTGTCATCTTTGTGGACGATGGCTCGACGGTGGCGCACGAAGACCAAAGCACGCTGCCCTATGCGGTGAAGAAAGGCGACACGGTGAGCCAACTGTTTGGCCCGCTGGCGTTTACCTTTGGGCAGTACAAGATTGAGCCGCTGCTGCCGCCGCAGATTGGGGTTGCGGAACGGCCGTTGCCCACTTTGCCCACCACCGACCAGCTTACCATTGCCACCTTCAACGTCGAAAACCTCTTTGACAACCGCGACCCCCATCCCTCTGACCCGCCGCGCCCCACTCGCAGCCAGTACGAGCAAAAGCTTAACAAGCTGGCCGAGGCGATTGTGGCGCTGGGTGCGCCCACGGTGATTGGCTTGCAGGAGGTGGAAAACATCGGCATTCTGGAGCAGTTGGTGACGCTGGAGCCGCTTGCTCCCTTTGCCTACCAGCCCTACCTCATCGAAGGCGAGGATTCGCGGGGGATTGACGTGGCTTATTTGGTGCGCGGCGACCAGGCGACGGTGGGGCAGGTTGCCAACTTCCCCATGCCCGATGGCTCACTCAGCCGTCCGCCGCTGCTGCTGGAACTGACCTTCCACGCCACGGGCGAGCAGCTTTTCCTGATCAACAACCATTTTACGTCGCTGTCGGCGGGGGAAGAGGCGACGGAGCCGCTGCGGACGGCGCAGGCGGCTTGGGTGGCTTCGGTGCTGGACGGTGTGCGGGCGGAAAATCCAGAAGCAGGGTTTGTGGTAATAGGGGATTTGAACTCGTTTTACGCCACGCCCCCCATCGAAACGCTGCAAGCGGCCGGGCTGCGCCACGCCTATGAATTTTTTGCTGACCCAACGGCATTGCCCTATACCTACATTTTTGAAGGCTCCACCCAGTCGCTAGACCACATTTTGCTCTCTGACGGACTGTTTGCGCGGCTGGCGCAGGTGACAACGCTGCCGATTGATGCCGACTACCCCCTGGCCGACCCCGCCGACAGTTCCCCCCTGCGCGTCTCCGACCATGACCCGCTGCTAGTCATCCTCAACAACAACGGGTAGGGGCAGGGCGTATGCAATACGCCCCTACAATTTGGCATCTGGTAGGGGCTAGGCGACCGGGGTAGGTGCTGGCAACGCCGCTAACCTCGTCTCCCCGTCGTCTCACCCACGCCGAACCTGTCCAGCCTGTGGGTGCGCAATACAAAGGCGAGGCGGTGTGGTGGGGGCAGGGTGTATGCAATACGCCCTGCCGCATGTTTGGGTTGCCCTAAATGGGGTGGATGGGTCAGGCATGGGCGAGACGGCGCGGAGAATATGCCGTCTGTTCACCTTGCGCCATTCCGCGCCATCCCGCCCCTACACTACGCCATGTGTGCTTTAGCTGCCTGCGCCAAGCATGGCGGCGAGGCGTTCGAGACCTGCCTGAAGCTGTTGGAGGAAGGTGTTGATTTCGAGGTTTTCCATGGGGACGGTGACGGGGAAGTCCATTTTGACGGGGACTTCGGTGTCAATGGGGACTTCGGTTTCAACGGGGACATCTACGACGAAGTTGATGGGGATGTCGGTTTGGACGGGGATTTCGTAGCTGACGGGGACGTTAATGTCCAGGGCGATGGGGATGTTGGCGCCGATGGGAATGTCAACGGGGACGCGCTGGTTGATGATGGGAATGGTGACAAAGACCTCGACGTTGTGGTCAATGCGGACGGTTTCGCGGATGGGAATGGCGATGTCTTCTTCAAAGAGGACGGAGGTGGAGACGGGGATGGTCTCGCTGATGGTAACGCTGAAGGTGTCTTTGAAGGGGACGTTCATGTTGATGGGGAGGGCTTCGTCAATGCTGACGGGGATTTCGAGGTCGCTCATGGGGTTGTCGCGCAGGCTGGTGGCGACTTTGGCAACTTCGGCCCCGGCGATGCTGCGGGCGGTGAAGAGACTGACGATGAGCACGACGTTGAGTAGCAGGGAGATGAGAACGATGATCCAGAGGAGGCGATAGTGCCGGGGAGCAACGGTTATTTCAGACATACAACTTCCTTTTTGGGGTGGTGAACGGCCGTTATCATGAACGTGGTCACAAAATCAGATGCCTTTGCCTACAAGTAACAAGTTGCAAGTCGCAAGTTTTGTCGGCAAACGAGACTTGCCACCTGTTACTTGCTACTTGAAGCCAATAAGCAAAATGTCAGTTTGTGACCGTTGATTGTATAACGGCCGTTCAAAGAAAACAGAGCATCAATTGAAAATAAATGAGCTACGTGAGGGGGGAGTGTTTGCGCTTTTTTCACGTAGCCCTATTATGCGGGCTGTTGTCAGCCACTACAGTAAACTGGTTTGCGCTGCTGGTAACAAAGATGATGCAACAAGGGGGTAAACTCGCCGTTTTTTCATTGCGTGGGGGCAACCCCCGTTTGGATGGCGTGCTGAAGGATAGTGCGGTGACGGGCGATTTGGTGAAAAACGGCCGTTTTATTCATGACCCCACCATGCCCCGGCACAACCAAATTGGGTGCCAACTCCTCAATTTTTGCCAGCGATTCCAGCCACTGCTGCCATAAAGCTGGGTTCCCAGCCTCCAGATTTGGTACATAGTCACCCACCAAACAATCCCCACAAAAAAGCACTTTATCCTTTGGCACAAAAAGGGAAAGATTTTGTGCCGTATGGCCGGGTGTATAGATGATTTGGGCTTCCTGGCTACCGAGATCAAGGATCAGCCCATCGGTGACCGGCAGATGCGGGTTGGCTAGACTGGTTTCTGCAAAAAAGGCGCGGCTTTCATCCTGCTGACGGCGGACAGGGTGGAGAATGTGGTCGTTATATTCCGCTATTTCACCGGCGAATTCGGCTTCGCTGCGCCGAATGTCTGGATGCCCGTACAGGTCAATTCCCTGCTGTTGCAAATAACTATTTCCACCAATGTGGTCAAAATGAGGTTCGCTGTTCAAGGCAACAATGCGGTTTTGCGGGCAGATGGCTTGTGCATAACCAAGGATGGTTTGGGCGGCGCGGGTGTTCATGCCGGTGTCAATGAGCAGAGTGGTGGTTTGCCCCACTACAAACCCAGCGTTAACCACCCAGGGCGGCATGGCCGCCAGCCCTAAAACGGCATAGCAATAGGTTGTTAGTTTCATGGCGCTCCCACCTTGTTTGCTGCGTCCTGTACAGCCGTGACAACCGCCTCCACATCGGCTAGGCTGCTGCGCGGGTTGACGACGCAGGCACGCAGGACAAATTGGCCGCGCAGCGTGGTGCCGGTGAGAAACACCTCGCCGCCAAGCTGCACCTGTTTGAGGATGGCCTGGTTGTGCTGGTTGAGGGCTTCGCTGGTTAGGGTGGGGTCGGCCGGCCGATGGCGAAAACAGACAATGCTGAGGCTGGTCGGTTCAATCAGTTCCCAATCGAGGGTGGCGCGAATCAGGTCGGCCAAATGATTGGCAAGGGCGATGTCGTTTTCCAGTGCCGCCTTGTACCCCTGCCAGCCGTGGTAGCTGAGGGCTGCCCACACCTTGAACGCCTTGAACCCGCGCGTTTGCTGAAAGCCAAATTCGCTAAACCAGGGCGGCCCGCCAATGTCGCCTGCGTCTTCGTTGAAGCGCAGGTAGGGTGGCACCAGGCTGAAGGTGTCGCGCAGGGCGTTGGCATCGCGCAGCAGCACTAGCCCGGCTTCAACGGGAATGTACATCCATTTGTGCGGGTCGAGGGCGAGGCTGTCTACGTGGGCGAGGGGGGCAAGCTGATCGCGGTAGGGGTCGGTGAGGATGGCGGGGGCACCGTAGGCTCCGTCTACGTGGAGCCAGAGGTTGTGTTGGCGGCAAACGGCCGTTATTTCGCCCAACGGATCAATCGCCCCGGTGTTGACCGTACCGGCGCTGGCAACCACGGCTATGGGTTTGTGTCCAGCGGCGAGATCGGCGGAAACGGCCGTTTGTAGTGCCGCCACATCCATCCGAAAGTTGCTGTCCGTTGGAATCAGCCGAATGTTGTCCCGCCCAATCCCCAGCAGCTCCA
>JAGQGA010000527.1 GCA_020432595.1 Anaerolineales bacterium
TAGGTACCGGGCGTGCTGTAGAGATAGGTCGGGTTTTGCTCGGTTGAACTGCCGCCATCACCAAAATCCCATGCCCAGCTCGTGGGCTGGCCAGAAGATTCGTCGGTAAAGGAAACGGAAAGTGGCCCGGTACCGGATGTCGGCGTACCAGAGAAGCTAGCCGAAGGAGCCACATTGCTACCGCATCTGTTGATGGTAAAGCTGTCGAAGATGTCGCCACTGTCAAACGTATCGGTATCGCTGTAAGTACGCTCAACGGCCGAAAATTCGATATTGCAGTCATTGACATCAAACATGACAAAGTGGTAAAGCCGAGCCCGTTCTGCCGTGCGCGTCGGCCACGGCGGGCTACCGACGCTGCCCAGCCCAGTGCCCCCTCCGCCGGTAACCACATAGAAAATACCGCCATCGTCAATAGTGGTTACTTGCCCACCTTTCAGTGGCTTCATACGTTCATAGTAATGGCGGTCTCCGCTGATCACAATGTCCACATCATATTGCTCAAACAGGCTGACTAAATTGCTATGCGACGTGCTGCTGCCGTAGTAGGGTGGCTCGTGAAAGACAACAATCTTCCAGAATTTGTTAGTTGCTGCCAGATCGTCGCGTGCCCAGTTATATTGGGCACTGCCATTGCCGTTCGGGAATTCACCAGTCATGACGGTAAAATGGGCGTTGCCATAATCAAACGAGTAATAAACTTCCCGTTCGATACTGTTGCTGCTGCCGTTAAATGGATTGGCAAAGGAATCGGCAAAGGATTTGGCCTGGTTGTAGTCATAATCATGGTTACCCAGGGAAGGTGCTAGCCAAATTTTGTCGAGCAGATCTTGATAGATGTCAAAATGTTTAAGATGCAGGTCTTTGTAGCTGGCAACAGAGTAAACCATGTCGCCAGCATGGACGATGAGATCGGGCTGCACCTGGAGCAAACGGGCGGCCACGCCACGCTGCCCATCGCTGGCGGCACCGCTGTCGCCAAAGGCGGCAAAACGGAAGCTGGTTTGGCTGTTAGACCGTGCTGAACGAACGGTACTGCCTCCCAGCTCAACGCCATCGGTAAAAATCTTATATTGGTAAACGGTGCTGGAGTTGAGGCCGGTGAGGGTAGCCTCGTAGAGGTAGTAATCATTGTAGGGGGCACTGTCGCTGCTGGTGATGTGGGAAGGAACAGCAACGGCCGTTTGTGCATAGTTCCCCGCCCCATACGTGACCTGACTCGTGCCACTCTCCTTAGTCGCCCACTGGATCACCACCGAATCGACAGTCAAATTATGGACGGTGGCTTTTTGGATCAAAGTAATGGTAGCTGCCCGCGCCCGTGGCGTGCTGCCCAAAGATAGCACAGTTACAATCAACAAGAAGGCAAAGGAAAGCAAAAACGGTCTTCTTTGCCGAAAAGAAGGAAATGAGAACAATGAATCACGGCTGATTCCCATAGGAAAGGCTCCTCTTGGCTCCAAATATAAGACTAAAGTTTGCGATACAACAAAGTGATTAATGTAAGCTGCGTTATCAATAGCTCATGCAACGATGCCAAGTCGCAAAGCAAAGCTGACAGATTTGATAGCATGAAATAATTCATCATGTTCATGGACTACTTCACACACCATGCCGCCTACAGTTTTGCACATCAAACTTACGTCCCTGCTTACTAAATGTAGCCAAGAGGATGCCTAAATCAACGCCACCTCAATCGCCTCATGCAGCGTCCGGCAATCTAGCACTTGCAGCCCGGCGGGAAATTCGCCAGAGCGGCGGCGAATGCGCGGCACCACGCAGCGTTTGAAGCCTAGCTTGGCTGCCTCCTTTAGCCGATCTTCAAGCTGCCCCACCGCCCGCAGTTCGCCGCTCAACCCCACTTCGCCCACAAAAGCCATGTCGGCGTGGACAGGTTTGTCCTTGACACTGCTGGCAATCGCCACCGCCACGGCCAAATCGGCGGCCGGCTCCTTGATTTGCAACCCGCCAATAACGTTGACAAAAAGGTCTTTGTCGTGAATGGGCTGGCGGACGCGGCGCACCAGCACCGCCGAGAGCAGCAGCAGTCGGTTGTAATCAATACCATTGGCGGTGCGGCGGGGGTTGGCAAAGGTTGTAGCACTTGCCAATGCCTGAATTTCCACCAGCAGCGGCCGGGTGCCTTCCAGCGTGACAGCAATGGTGGAGCCAGGAGCATTGGCCTGTCGTTCGGCCAGGAAGGCTTCAGAGGGATTCGGCACTTCGACCATCCCTTTTTCAGCCATTTCAAACACGCCCACTTCGCTGGTTGCGCCAAAGCGGTTTTTGACGCTGCGGAGCAGGCGGTAGCGGTGGAAGGGGTCGCCTTCCAGATACAACACGGTATCTACGATGTGTTCTAGCACGCGGGGGCCGGCAATCGCCCCTTCTTTGGTGACGTGGCCGACCAGAAAGACGGTGACGCCGGACGTTTTGGCGAGTTCCTGAAAGCGGCTGGCGCATTCGCGCACCTGACTAACGCTGCCGGCCGATGATTTTAGCTCCTCGTTGTAGGTTGTCTGAATACTGTCTACGATGAGCATGACGGGCTTGTTGTCCTCGACGTGGTGAAGAATGTGAGCCAGGTTGGTTTCGGTAAGCAGAAAGAGGTCGTTAGCCTGTAGGCCAAGCCGGTCGGCACGCATTTTGATTTGGCGGGTGGATTCTTCGCCAGAGACATAGAGGGTGTTGCCGTGCTGGTTGGCAACGATGGCGGCGATTTCGAGAAGAAGGGTGGATTTGCCAATGCCGGGATCACCGCCAACAAGGACGATGGAGCCGGGAACGAGACCGCCACCCAGCACGCGGGCGAATTCCGCCAGGGGCAGCGGCAGCCGCTCTACACCGTCGGCGGTGATGTCGGGCAGGCGTTGGGGTTTGCTGCTGGTGGCGGAGAGGCGTTTGGGGGTGGAAACGGCCGTTTCTGGCACCACTACCTCCTCCACCATCGTATCAAACTCGCCGCAGCGCGGGCAACGCCCCATGTAGGATGGAGTGGTGCGGCCACACGATTGGCAGACATATTGCACTTTTTGTTTTGCCATCAAGACACCTCTCTGCAATTAGCTGACAGTCATCTGCATTTCAGCTAAAATCAGGCCGTAGGTTTGTTCAAACCTTTGGGAATAAACGGTAGAAAACGGAATTTTGCTGTCGGGTTTGCTGTTTTTTCATGCCTTTGTAACCAGTATTGTAACCGATAGCCCCTATACTAGCGGCATTTTCCGTCTAACGGCCGTTCATTCTAGCACATGATGGCAGACACAAAAACGTGATCAATTGGCAATCTCTCTTCTTCAATAGCTTCTGGATCGTTGGGCTAGCCCTTCTGCTGGCAGCTTTTAGCTACCATTATTGGGTTGCCCAAACAACACAACTGTCTCTTAAGGAGCAGTTAAACACCCAACCTTTTCAACAGCTTTTTTGGCTCAGCTTTGTTTTGGTGGGCATTGGGCTGGTTGGTACCAGTACCACCTGGTGGGAAAGCGGGATATGGCTGTTGTTTACGCTGTGGAGTGTTGTTAGTTCGGTGCAGTTGTGGCGGCAAAAACGGCCGTTATAATAGCAATAGGCACTTGTGTAATATGGAAATCAAACAATACATCGCTCTCATTTGGCATTGGGCCTGGCTGATCATTCTGGGTGCCCTGCTGGCTGGGGCAACCGCCTTTTTTGTCAATCGCCAAACCACCCCGGTCTACAGCGCGTCCTCTCGGCTGCTTATTGACGAAGCCCCCGGCACCAATTCTGGCAACGAATACTCCCAGGTGTTGATGGAGCAGCGACTGGCACTGACTTATGTCGAGTTGATGACCACTCGCCCTATTCTGGAAAAAACGGTGGAAACGCTCGGCCTGCCGTTTAACAGCGGCGTGCTGGCCGGTATGATTGCGGTCTCGGCTCCACAAGACACACAAATCATCAACGTCAGCGTGCAAGACACTGATCCGGAACGTGCCGCTGCGATTGCCAACACGCTAGGCGATGTGTTTATTGCCGAAAACCAGGCGCGGGAAAGTTTGCGCTACGCTGAACCGATTCAAAATTGGGAAACGCGAATTAAAGAGTTGGGGGATGAGCTTGAGACGCTGGAGGTTCAGATTAAGGAGTTGGAGGGAGCAGAAACGGCCGT
>JAGQGA010000528.1 GCA_020432595.1 Anaerolineales bacterium
CCGGGTCAAAGGTGGGGTCGGTGTTTGCCATGCGGGTCAAATCGCGCACCAGCCCAGCTTGCAACATCGCTTCGGTGGGCGGCGTGCCAACGGCATCAAATTGGGATAGCAGCAGGGCTTCGCTGCCCGGCTCGGTGGCAATAATGGTGGCTTCAATACCACTGCGCCGCAGTTGGTCGGTCAGGTTGCCGCCCGTGCCGTTGTCTACTGCCACCAGTTCAATGGTGATGTGGGGGTTGGCCGCCATAAAGTCGCGGGCAGCAGCGTGATAGATGTTAAGCTGCGCCAGTTGAAAGTCGCGGTCTTTGTTTTGCGGCACCAAAAAGCGAATGGTAGCCGGGGTTAGCGCGTCGGTTAGCCCTTCGCGCAGTCGCTGCCAAAAGAGGGAGCCAGGTTCGCCGTTCTCATCCAATCCTAACAGGCGGGGGGAAGGGAGGCGGAGTTCGCCAGAAACGGCCGTTTCTTCAAACCGATCATCCAAAACCACCGTCAGCGGCAGCCGGTCGGCCAAACAATCGGCCGCACACAGGTCGGCAATCGTGTCGGCCACAAACGCCGCCACCTCGTTCGCCCACGGCCGATCCACCTCATACAGCACCAGCCGCCCCCATTCCTGCGGCTCCCCCACCCGCGTTCCCCAATAGCGCGGGTCGGTGGGAATTTGCACCAACTGCCCTGCCTGCCACTGGAAAAAGAGGATGCGCTGTTGGGCGGCAGCGTCGCCTTGCCACGACGCATTGATCCACAAAATATCGTCATGCTGTTCGGCACGGGTCGCCGTTAGGCCAGCAGCGAGGGCAATTTGGTTTTCCGGGCGCAACTGCGCCGCCTGCCAGCCGGGGTCAAGGCTTTGGGTGGCAAAAAAGCGGCCGGCATCCCCGTCCAGATAGGCAGCATGGGCGGCATCCAGCACGGTTTGGGCATCCGCTTTGAGGGCGTTTTCGGTTTGCTCAAGCTGAAGACGGGCGTAGCGCCAGCCGCCGCCGCCACCTAGCAGCAGCCCAGCAAGCAGAATCAGAAGCAACAACGGCCGTTTGCGCCACCACGATGGTTTTGGCGGCGGTGCGGCTGGCTCCTCCATCTCCCGTTCTTCATCAAATTCCCATTCAAATTGATTACTCATGCGGTATTCGGTAATCAGTAATCGGTAATCAGTAATCGGTCAACTGATTACTGATTACCGATTACTGGTTACTGTTTACTATCTCCCAATGGCAAAGAAAGGTAGAAAACGGCCGTTTTAGCACCACAAACTCCCCATCCGGCAGCGGCGCGGCGGCGGGCAGGGCGATGAGGCGAAGCTGGCTGAGGTCGGGGGTTCCGGCGGCGTGCCAGTGGATAAGTTGGGTGTAGAGTTGGTGGGAAACGGCCGTTTGTCCCGGCCCAAACGCCAAAACAACAAGATTTTCTGACGTGCCAGCCTCCCGCCCCACCACGGCCAGCCCATCGGCGGCCAAAAGTCCCACGGCAAGCTGCCACGTTTGCCCCGAATCACTTTTCAGCAGGGCGGGCAGCCCCAAGTCGGGGCGGTCGTGAACTTCCAGCAGGCAGCTTTGCTCTGTGGCGACGGCCAGCCACAGACGAAAGCTGCGCCACAGGGTTGAAGCCGTCGTGGTGACTGGCAGGGGCAGCTTGAGCGGAATTTGCTGCAACCAGTGCCAAATGGTGTCGGCATCAGGCAACTCTGGCCGGGTCATCAGATGGAGCGACACCCCGGAGCCGCTGCCGAGGGCAAGCGGCTGCAGCGGTTCGGCGTGGGAGCCGCGCTGCCGCATAAAGCCACAGCCCGCTACGGAGACGCTGTGGAGCTGCGCCCTCTTTTTGTCAAAGGCCACCGAAACTTGGGGGCCATTGAGGGATAGGGGGAGCAGCAAACGGCCGTTTTCCCGCAACTGCGCCCACCACGCCGGAAAAATATCCCAGCTCCCCACCGTCAAAATAATCCGGTCATACGGTGCGTTGGCGGCATACCCCTCGCTGCCGTCGTGGCAGCAAACGGTGACGTTGGTCACGCCAGCGGCGATCAAATGGGTTTGGGCAGCGGCCACAATGTCGTCGTCAAGGTCAATGGTGGTCACATGACCGTCCGCGCCAACGATGTGGGCCATGAGCGCAGCGTTAAACCCGGTGCCCGCGCCAATTTCCAGCACCCTGTGGCCGGGCTGCAGTTCAAGCTGCTCCAGCATAATCGCCATCATAGCCGGTTGGGACGAAGAGCTGATGGATTCCCCTGCCTCAAATTTGGTGGCAATCACGCGGTCGCTGTAAACGAGGTCGAGCGGGGTGTCGGGCAGAAAAAGGTGGCGCGGGATGGTGCAGAAGGCTGCAAAAACGGCCGTTGTTTGCACCGTTCCATTCGCCTGTAGCTGTTCTGCCAGTGCCCGCTGTTGTTCTGTCCAGTCGTTAGTTGTTGACATAACACTCCCGTCATCAGTAATCGGTAATCAGTAACCAGTTGACCGATCACTGATTGCCGATTACTGATTACCGATCACCCTCCTCCCCCAGCCCCAGCCAGGCGCGGTAATGGTAGCTGATGAGAAGAAACAGCCCGCCGAAGCCAGCAAAAAGCAAAATGCGCCAAATGGTTTCTAAGGCGGCCAAATCTACCAGGAATAGCTTGCCCACCAGCAAGAAAAGGGTGCCCAGGGCGATGAGGCGCACCTGCCGCTGGCGGTAGCGCAGTGCCAGCAGCAGCAGGGCGATGGCATAAATGCCCCACGCCACCGTCACCAGCCCTTGTCCCCCATCGAGTGGGCTGAGTTCACGGACAAACCAGAGCAGCAGGGCGACGTGGGCAGAGAGCCGGTAGATGGTGCGGGTGTAGGTGGCAGTGGCGGGAACAAGAAAGGTGATGGCGGCGGTAAGGGCGATAATGGCGAGGTCAACAAGGGCGGTGAGGTTAAAAACGGCCGTTTCTCCCCGCGCACCTCCCCCATCCGTCAGCCGTGCCAGCAGCCAAAAGGCAACGATGAGGGAAAGTAAGTGAGCCAAAAACCGCAGCGTGGGTCGTCCCAGCCAGCGCGTTGCCCCATGCAGCCCAACGGCGACGACGGCCAGCGATAGCAGCAGCCAGTCGTCTTCCAGCAGCAGGATGAGGGCGATGGTGAGGAAGAAAACGGCCGTTATCCCATGACCATAGCTGAAATCGGCGTGGGCAAAAAAGCGGAAGAGGGCATAGGCGGTGAGGGTGAGAAAAACGGCCGTTGCCAGCGCCACCAAGCCCCATGTTTCTCGCTCGCCACCCCACAAAATCAGTGACAGCAGCCAGCCGAGCAGCCAGTTACCCCAAATGGCTAACTGTGGGTGCGTGGCCGACAACCGCTGCCCAGCCGAACCTAACCAACTATCTCCCAGCCCCAAGTAGGGCGCGGGGAGCCTTTGGCCGAACAGTTGGCGAGCAACGGGCAGGAGCCAGAAGAGCAGGAGGGTGACGATAATGCCGGTCTGAACGGCCGTTCCCTCCGGGGTCAGCCGCTCCAGTTGGCTAATATCCTCGCCAAGCATCGCCGCCAAAATGATGAGCCAACTGCCCAAATTTGCCAGCCATTGCAGCAGCAGCCAGCCGCGCAGCAGATAAATGGCGGCTAGTCCGGCGGTCAAAACGGTGCTGTAGATAATGAGGGCGATGACGTTGCCGGAGCCGGTGTTAAGCAAAAACGGGGTTGCCAGCCCGCCCAGCCCGCCAATCAGCGCCAGCGTCACCGCTTCTTGCCGCAGTGCCAGCAGCAGCGCCAGCAGCGTTACCAGACACATAAAGCCAAAGGCAACGGGGTGGGCAACGAGGTTATATAGTTGAAAGGCGGCGAAGCCAGAGAGATAGTAAGCAGCGATGCCACCCCCAGCAAGTACCTGTCCGAAGGCGGGACGACGTTGCCGCAGTCGGAAGCCGAACACCAATAAAATGGTGCCTAGCAATAGCCCCATGCCCACGCGCACGGCGGGGGTTAGCCACCCTTGGTCAACGGCGTAGTTGAACAGGAAGGCGAGTGCCAGCAGCAGCAGCCCGATGCCGACTTTGTTGAGCCAAAAGTCGCTTTGCCATATTTCGGGGGGGAGCAGGGGTTTTGTGGGTAGGGCGTGGGGCGTAGAGGGTGGGGGTGGAGCGGAAA
>JAGQGA010000529.1 GCA_020432595.1 Anaerolineales bacterium
GCTTCTCAAACGCGGCTATAAAGTCGCCAAAACCGTCGCCTGGATGTGTGCCAATTACAGCAAACAGCCACAGCCTTTTACCCTGCCGGCCGATGTCACCATCTACCAAGCGAAAACACAGGCCGATATAGAGACATTTACCAGCATCTATCGTACTGGCTATCCAGATGCCAGTGCGGCCAAAGAAGCAGAAGCTTTCATCGCTTCCTTCAAATATTCACAGTCGCTCATAGACGTCAGGTATCTTATTGTCACCTACCACGGGGAACCCGTTGGCATCGTTCTCTATCGGGGGTTGGGCCAACACGCTTCCCAGGGAACGGGTATGCTCAAGAAAGAGTTGCGGGGGTCTGAGATATTCCCCGCCATTGTCTATTATTCAAACGCTATCGGGTTACAACAGGGTGTCAAGTATCTGTTCAACCAGGCGTTGGCCGACACCAACCTTGAGCGCCGATATGTGGATTTTGGCTTAGAGAGACAGTTCACCCGCACCTGCTATGTACTTGGAGAGGCTGCGGCATGACCAACGACATCTTATGCCACACTGAAGCGCGGGTAATGCACATCACCTTTAACCGCACGGACAAGAAAAATGCCTTCACCGAGGCAATGTATGCTGCCGTGGCTACCCACCTACAGCAGGCAGACGAAAGCGGCGACATTCGCGCCGTCTTGCTCACGGGAAATGGGGCTGTTTTTGCGGCCGGCACCGACCTTTTGGAGTCGCTCAACAATCCGCCGAATGGCAATGATGCCCCTGTTGCCCGCTTTTTTCGTGGGCTGCACAGCTTCTCCAAACCGCTCATTGCGGCCGTTAACGGGGCGGCCATCGGCATCGGCACGACGATGTTGTTGCACTGCGATTTTGTCTATGCGGCCGAACAAGCGAAATTCTCCGTCCCCTTTGTCAATCTCGCAC
This sequence comes from Anaerolineales bacterium, assembly GCA_020432595.1. The sequence goes on from JAGQGA010000529.1 coordinate 923, forward strand.
TCGTTCCCGAAGCGGGGTCAAGCTACCTTTTGCCGCAAAAGATCGGGTATCAGCGAACGGCCGAATGGGTAATGCTGGGCGGAACCATTGATGCTGCTACAGCTCAAAGCTGGGGCATCGTCAATAGTGTCCACGCAGCGGCCGGCCTGCACGCCCATGCCCAACAGCAAGCCCTTGCTATCGCCCAACGCCCACCGGAAGCGGTGCGGCTCACCAAAATGTTGCTCAAAGAAGGGAATAGGCAACTGGTAGCGGAGGCCATGCAGCGTGAAATTGATATCCTGTTTCCCCAGCGACTGCAATCGGCCGAAGCGCAGGAAGCATTGACGGCCTTCATAGAGCGGCGCCAGCCCGATTTTGCAAAATTCTAAATTAGGAAATCATATGACTGTTTTGCCAATTAGAGCAGTTGTTTTCGGCCAAACGCGGAAACCCGCAAAAAAATCGCTCATTGTTGCCTTACAAGATGAACAACAATCCACCCTGTGGCACAGGTCAACCGTTGCACTCAAACGTGGGGTGGCAGCTTTCAGTGGCAAAAAGCGTCGTCAACATCTTGAAGAGTTAGCAACTTCGCAGGCGACCATCGAGGTCAGCGAAGCAGAGCAAGCAGCCAACCGTTCGCTGACGATTGCCTTGGGTTCATTGACAACCATTGCTATTAGTAAGCTCGGCTTTCCCATCCTGATTGCTGTTGGCGCAGCGGGGGTCGTCTACCTCAATTTACCGTTTATAAAAGCGTCATACGTTGACTTGGTGAAACATCGCAAGCTCAACTCGCTCATCCTCTATCCCTTGCTTGTCAGTGGTGCGTTTATGAGTGGCCTCTGGTTTGAGGCAGCGGTGAGCATGTCTACATTTGCGCTCGCTCGCAAACTGCTGGCTCGCACCCGTACCCATTCGCGCAATCAGCTAGTCAACATCATGGGCGAACAGCCGCGCTATGCGTGGGTAGCCATTAACGGAACCGAGGTGCGGCTGCCATTTGAGCAGATCACGGCAGGCGATGTCATCGTCATTGGGGCGGGAGAGATGATCCCGATTGATGGCGTGATTGTGACGGGCAACGCCTCTATTGACCAGCACGCCTTAACAGGCGAGAGTCAGCCAGCGGAAAAAGGGGTTGGAGAAGAAGTGCTGGCAGCGACGATTGTGCTGGCAGGCAAGGTTTTTGTGCGCGTCGTCAAAACGGGCAATGAGACAGTGGCAGCCAAGATTGGCGAGATTTTGAATAACTCGGCCGATTTTGAACTCGCCGCCCTTTCGCGCAGCGACAGAATCATTGACGACAGCCTGCTCCCTACACTTGCTCTCAGTGTCGTCGCCATTCCTGTTGCAGGGTTGGGTGGTTTTATGGGTGTCCTCCTCGCCAGCTTTGGCTACAACCTGCGTATCCTCAGCCCGATTAGCATGTTGAACTTTCTGCAAATCGCGGCAGATAAAGGTATCCTGATTAAAGATGGGCAGATTTTTGAGGAACTCAATACGGTAGATACCTTTGTCTTTGACAAAACAGGCACATTGACGCTTGAACAGCCGACAGTGGCAGAGGTGCATACATTTGGAAAGGTTTCGGCCGATGACGTTCTTGCCCTTGCAGCGGCGGCAGAAAACCGCCAAAGCCACCCGATTGCCAAGGCGATTTTGGTAGCAGCGGCCGAACGCAACCTTACGCCACCAGCCATTGAAGAAGCAACGTATGAGCTAGGGTATGGCATCAAAGTAGGGATTAATGGCGATACGATTCGCGTCGGTAGCGACCGCTTTATGCGGATGGAAGCAGTCGTCTTGCCGACCGCCATGAAGGCCTTGCAAAAATCGGCTCATGCCCAAGGGTATTCGCTCGTTATCGTTGCCCAAAACAATCGGCCGATTGGGGCAATTGAGCTGCGCCCCACCATCCGCCCCGAAGCGGGGATGATTGTTAAAGACCTCAAACAGCGCGGGATGCACACCGTCATCATCTCTGGCGACCAAGAGGAGCCGACGCGCAAACTTGCTACGGAACTCGGTATAGACACCTTTTTCGCCAACACGCTGCCCCAAAACAAGGCCCTCCACGTTGAACAGTTGCAGAGCTTGGGCAAGAAGGTCTGCTTTGTTGGCGACGGTATCAATGATGCCATTGCCCTACGCAAGGCGGATGTCTCAATCTCTCTGCGCGGCGCAACAACGGCCGCTACGGATACTGCCCAAATCATTTTTATGAATGCTAACCTGGCTCACCTACCCGATCTGCTAGATCTAGGTCAGCGTTTCGAGAAAAATATGGATATGAATTTAGCTTGGTCAATTATTCCAGGCGTGGTGATGATTGGTGGAATCTTTATCTTCCACGCCAGCTTTTTGTCGGTCATTGGTCTCATGAATGCGGGGTTAGCGGTTGGCGTAGCCAACGCCATGCTGCCGCTGTGGCAAGTAGACAGAGAGGATTAAAACTTAAATTATCCTTTATGGGTATAACATCGCTTCTGGAGACAATTTGAAATGAAAATTACCATTACAACAGGCACAGGAAGTGGGCCAACGGCGTTGGCCGCTTTTGATGCTGCTCTCTTACAAAGTGGCGTTGGCAACTATAATTTGATACCTCTCTCCTCGGTTATTCCCCCAAGTAGTGAGTTACAACAGGGCTGCTATATAGCACCTGTGTCCGAATTTGGGCATCGTCTTTATGTTGTCATCTCATCCCAACAAGCCATCGAGCCTGGAGTAGAGGCTTGGGCTGGTTTAGGCTGGGTGCAGGATACCAGCGGCAAGGGGTTGTTTGTGGAACACCACGGGCTAAACGAAGCGGGAGTTAGTCAAGACATTCACAGGTCGCTGTCGGCTATGGTGGCTAATCGCAGTCATGATCAATATGGTTCTATATGTAGCAGGCTGGTAGGCATTACGTGTGAGAAGCAGCCTGTGTGTGCCGTTGTCATTGCCGTCTATGAGAATCAGGGATGGCAGCTTGGAGGAATCGCCTTATGAACAATACGATAGCAACAAACTGTCCCGTTAATTCTCACAATGAGTGGGATCCTTTGGAAGAAGTCATTATCGGCCGTTTAGAGCACGCCATGTTTCCCGCATGGAACGTCATTAATAACGCGACCGCGCCACCCAACGAATGGCAAGCAGCCGCCGCTGCCATCGGAGGAGAGGGCGCACCCTATCCTCCAGAGATGGTGGCTGCTGCTCA
>JAGQGA010000052.1 GCA_020432595.1 Anaerolineales bacterium
CATTACACGGCACTCTCAACCCTGCTCTCCAACTTCCTCATTAGCGAGGAATTTATCAGCGTGGGAATGAATTTGTCGGTGCAATGTTATGAGGAGGTGGCGTTTGGGTCGGAGGACGCGGCGGAAACGGCCGTTTCTGCCTACCCCCAACTTGCCGAAACCTTTGCCGTAGGTACCAATACCGGCCCCTTTGCCTACACCGTCTGCGCCACCTGGGACGTAGGCCGCGCCCCGGCCATTGAAAACGAAGCTATCCGTAGCGACCTTCCCACCTTGGTGCTGGCGGGGGAATATGACCCCATCACCCCGCCAGCTTGGGGGCAACTGGTGGCAGCCAACCTGTCTCAGGCCACCTACCTCGAATTCCCTGGTCTCGGCCACGCCGTCAGCACCGCTGGCGACTGCCCGCAGAGCATCACGCTGGCCTTTTTTGCCAACCCCACCGCCTCGCCCGCCGCAAGCTGCCTGGCAGAAATGGGCAGCCCTGCCTTTGTGGTGGGCAGTGAAAGCGGCGAGATTGTGCTCGAGCCGTTTAGCGAAACAGACCCGTTTGCCATGTCGGGGGTCGTTCCGGCGGGATGGGAACAGGCTGGCCCCGGCACCTATGTGCGCGGCGCGTCCATTTTAGACCAAACCCTCATCATTCAGGTGGCTGCCCCCGCCGCTCCCGGCATCATGGCCGATGTGTTTACCAGCAGCCTGCTCAATTCGCTGGGCGTAGAGGCGTTGGGGGAAAGCGTGGGGACGTTTGTGGATAACGGCCGTTCTTGGTCTCTCTACACCGCCACCGTCCAAGGCCACCTCCTTGACCTTGCCACCGCCGAAACGGCCGAGGGCGTGTTTATGGTGGCGATGATTAGCACAGAGGAGGAGCGGGAGGGGTTAATAACGGCCGTTTTCCAACCCGCCCTCACCGCCCTCACCCTCAACCGGTAGGGGCGTATTGCATACGCCCTCTTCGCCCCATCACCCACCTGGTTCCCACGGTCTTCGTGGGAACCTTCTTCCAACCGCTCCTGCGGCACGCATTACAATAGCCGTTGAGCATGTTCCTGAGCAAGGTTGTGAACCCGTGGCTACCCACATGTGGGTACATACCCCTGGCTACACCTTTCCTGACGACGCAGGCGCAGGGCGAAAACGCCGCCACAGCTGCACCCCCAGCCGCCCCAAACCCCGCCCCAGCCAAAACAGCAGTCCCAACCCCAACACGGCTGCTACCCCCGCCCAAATCCGCCCCGCCAGCGTATAAATGACATAATCCAAACCGTTTCTTTCCCAGGAAATAGATGGCGCAGGCAAATTAGGGCAAGTGGAGCGATACAATGCATTCGGCCGATATAGCTGCCACTGCTTCAAGGTTAAATTTGTTTCGAGCCAATTACAGGGAGAATGAGCAAAGCGATCCGGCCAAATAAACACCGTGCGGTCACCTGAAGCCGAGGCCAGCCACTCCCCATCGTTCGACCAGGCCACGCTGTAGACCCAGGACGAATGCTCTGCTAAGGTTGTCAGCGGCTGCCACGTTGCCGTATCCCAAATCACTACTGAACTGTCACTGGAAGCCGAAGCTAGCCGTTCCCCATCCGGTGACCATGCGACACTTAGCACAGTTGACTCATGCCCTTTCAAGACGGTTAATTGCTCCCACGTTGGCGTATTCCAAATAACCACTGCGCCATCAGCGGAAGCTGAAGCCAGCCGATCTCCATCTGGAGACCACGCTATACTCCTGATCCAATCTGAATGCCCTCGTAAAGAGGTCAGTTGATTCCACGTCGCCGTATTCCAAATTCTTACCGTGCCATCAGCGGAAGCCGAAGCCAGATAGGGAGAAGATGGCGACCATGCCACGTTCAAGACATAATCCGAATGCCCCTGTAAGACGGCCATTTGGTTCCACGTCGTTGTGTTCCAAATCATTACCGTGCCGTCAGCGGAAGCCGAGGCCAGTCGCTCTCCATTCGGCGACCACGCTACACTTGAGATTGTTGACACATGCTCCTGCAAAACGGCTTGTTGGTTCCAGGTCGCCGTCTGCCAAATTACTATGGTTTGGTCGTCGGAAGCCGAGGCCAGTCGCTCTCCATCCGGCGACCACGCCACGTTCAAAATAGCCGACGAATGCCCCTGCAAGACGGTCAGTTGCTCCCATGTTGCCGTATTCCAAATTATTACCGTGCGGTCATTAGAAGCTGAGGCTAGTTGCTTCCCGTCTGGGGACCATGTCACGCTCAAGACAGTTGACAGATGCCCTTGCAAAACGGTTAGATGGTTCCAGGTCGCCGTCTGCCAAATTACTATGGTTTGGTCGTCGGAAGCCGAGGCTAGTCGTTCCCCATCTGGCGACCACACCACGTTCAAAACAGCCGACGAATGCCCTTGCAAGACGGTCAGTTGCTCCCATGTTGCCGTATTCCAAATCACTGCTGAACTGTCATGGGACGCCGAGGCCAGCCGATCCCCATTCGGCGACCAAGCCACGTCCAAAACAGATGACGAATGCCCCTGCAAGACGGTCAGTTGCTCCCATGTTGCCGTATTCCAAATCACTACCGTGCGGTTATCGGAAGCTGAGGCTAGCTTCTCTCCATCAGGCGACCATGACATGCTCAAGGTAGTCGACGAATGCTCTAACAAGACGGTTAGTTGCTTCCACGTTGCTGTATTCCAAATCACCATCGTGCGGTCATCGGAAGCCGAGGCTAACCACCTCCCATCCGGTGACCAAGCCACATCTAAAACAGATGACGAATGCCCTAGTAAGATGGTTAGTTGCTCCCACGTTGCCGTATTCCAAATCACTACGGTGTGGTCATTGGAAGCCGAGGCCAGCCGATCTCCATCAGGCGACCACGACATGCTCCAGACAGCCGATGAATGCCCTAACAAGACAGTCAGTTGCTCCCATGTTGTTGTATTCCAAATAACCACTGCGCCATCAGCGGAAGCTGAAGCCAGCCGATCTCCATCAGGCGACCATGACATGCTCAAAGCGGTTGACGAGTGCCCTAACAAGACGGTCAGTTGCTCCCATGTCGTCGTATTCCAGATCACCACTGCGCCGCCAGCAGAAGCTGAGGCTAGTTTCTCTCCGTCAGGCGACCACGCTACGCTAAAGACAAAAGATGAATGAGCATCAAGCACTGCTTGGGGAACAAGCGCGTTTTCCGTTGGCTGCCTGGCAATCTGGGTAAAGACGGCATTGCCTTCTCCTTTAGCCAGTCGATTCGCTTCCAATGCCAGCAGCGCTGCCGTATGTAGATTGTTTTGCCGACTAACCTCTAAACTTGCCTGGGCGCTCAATCCTCGCGCCGTTGCCACGCGACTTTGTTGGCTGGCAATCATCATGGCAAACACGGCAATGACCAAGAGCGTCACCACCCCTGTCAGTAAACGGCGCAGCCGCCATGAGCTTTTGGCCTCTAATTCGGCCTGCTTTTCTAAAACCGCCGCCCGTTCCGTTTCGACCGCCGCCAACATCTGCGCCATTTCCAGGTCTTGCTGCTGTTGTGCCTCTCGTGCTGCGGCTTGGGCGGCAATTAACGCCGCCCGTTCCGTTTCCGCTTTGGCAAGCTGCTGCGCCATTTCCAGCTCGCGCTGCCGCTGTGCTTCTTGATCTGCTGCTTGCGCGTTCCGCCTTTCCGTACAAGTCGTAATAAAAGCCGTTTCCACCGCCGTCACCAGCGCGGGACGTTCCAGCAGCCACCCTTCCGCCTCCGCCAGCGGCGCGCCGCGCAACAAATACCCTTCATCTTGTTTATTGGTTTCCCACAGGGCAATCGTGTCGCGCAGCCGCTCCTGCCAACTGCGGAAAAGCCGGTCTTCGCTCATCCAATCCCGTAGCCGCTGCCACTGCCGAATCAGGGCTTCATGCACCACCTCAATCGTCTCCTGCTGCCGCCCGTCCTCCCCCGTCACCACCAGCCGCGCATCGGCCAACTGCTGCACCAGCCTCCATTCCGCTTGCACCAGGTCGCTGCGGCGGGCCAGGCGGCGGGTGTCCTCGGTGCCAGCCCCCGGCTGCACCAGTTGCGTAAACAGGTGGCGCGTCTGGGCTTGGCTGGCTTCGTCAAGGTCAGCAAAAACGGCATCAGCATGGTTGGCTAACGCCCCCTCAATCCGCCCAATCGCTTCATAAGCATCATGGGTCAGCGTGCCAGCCGCGTGCGCCTGGTCCCAAAGCTGCGTCAGGCCAAACTGCAACAGCGGTAAGTTGCCGGGTTCATCCCCCACATCCTGCAAAATGCGCGTCACCAGCCCCGCCTCAAAGCCAACGTTCGCCCCTGCCAGCGGTTGCTCAATCGTCTGCCGCAGCGCCTCGGTGCCCATCGGCCCCAGCAAAAAGTCGTTGTCCTGCAGCCAGGCCACAAACGGGGCATATCCCAGTGCCTGCCCCATAAAGTCAGCCCGCATCGTAATCAGCACCGTTGGCGCGTGGCCGTCTTCTGCTTGCAGCGCCGCCAGCAGCAAATCCAGAAAGCGGTGGCGCTGCTCGCCGTCGCTCACCTGCGTATACAGCTCCTCAAACTGGTCAATGATGAGCAAGAGATGGTGGTTGGTGGCTTGTAGCTGGTGGACGTAGTCGGCCAGCGGCACGCTGCCGCTTTGTAAATAGCCCGCCAGTTCGCGGGCGCGGGCTGGTTCGTTGATGGCATCGGTGTCGGGCTGCAGCATCGGCACCAGGGCGTGGGCCAGGTTGAGCAAGGGGGTCTTTTCCGGCCGCAGTTGGGCAATGTGCCAGTTGCCCCGCCGCCCCAAGCGGGGCAGCAACCCTGCCAGCACTAGCGACGATTTGCCACTGCCGGAGGAGCCAACAACGGCCGTAAAACGATTAGCTAAAACTGTCTCTTCCAGCCGCTGGCTCTCGGCTTCCCGGCCGAAAAAACGGTTAGCGTCTGCTTCCTGAAAGGCAAAAAGCCCTTTGTACGGGTTATTGGGGTCGTGAGTGAGCGTTAGCTGCCAACTTACATGGCTGTGCTGCTGGCGCAGCCACAACAACAGGGGTGACTGTTTGTTGCGGCGGTCGCAATGGTCAAGCAGCGCAATGACCTTCTCGCCTTTTGTCACCCCCGCCAGGTTTTCATAATCAACGCCCAAATCAAAGCACAGCCTCTTGACATCCCCCAATTCAAGATGCTTTTCCATCTGCTGCCGCAGTTTTTGCCGTTGCTCTTGGGTCTGTTGCGTCATCAACCAGCCTCGCTCCCTTTATTGTAGCGTAAGCGAAGCACGAAAACGACTTGATATTTTTCGAGTACTCACCCAACACGTTGACATCTATTGCCGCATCATCTATGATGTTGGTTTAGATGTTAAATTTGATGGAGGATGTGATGAGTACAACACTGTTTCCGCAACCCGAAATGATCCGCACGACGGTGACATTGCCGGCCGACCTCATTGCCCGCAGTCAACCGTTTCTGGATCAAGGCATGATAGCCAGCCGCAACGCGCTTATTGTGGCGGCGGTTGAGCATTTTTTGGCAGAACTTGAACGTCAGGAAATTGATCGGCAGTTTGCGGCAATGAGTAATGATGAGGCCTATCAAGCTTTGAACGAAGCTATAGCCGACGACTTTTCTGATAGCGATTGGGAAGCTTTGAATATGGGTGAGGGTGAAGCGGCATGAAGCGAGGAGAGGTCTATGATGCACGGCTTAGCCCCACCGAAGGTTCTGAGCAAGCGGGAATACGCCCCGTGATCATTGTTAGCCGGGATGCCATCAACATTCACAGCCCGGTGATTGTCATTGTGCCTCTCACGAATCGGGTTCACGTAACCCGTGATTATCCCAATAATGTCGTTGTGCCAAAGGGAGAAGGTGGGTTAATCGTGGATTCTGTAGCTTTGGGTGGGCAAGTGCGAGCCATTTCCAAAACCCGTTTGCGCCAACTGCGCGGCACCTTGTCGTCCCAAACCATGCAGGCCATTGATCGCGCCCTAAAAATTACGCTTGATCTCTGATTGATGAATAGCCGAGGATTTCAATCCTCGTCCTCAACGCCGAAGAGCGAGGTTGGGAAACCTCGGCTACGAATTGCTGAGGCCAAAGCGGGGCAGCCAGTGGAAGCTGCGGCCCCATTGCCCCACCAGCGGGGTCAGGTCAAACAGGGTGTCGGCAGCGGCGAGGGCGAGAACGACGTGGCCGTCCTGGTTGGCAATCATCGCCCCGGTGCTGTCGGGGAGCCACTGCACATCGGCTTCGTAGTAGGCGTTGGCCGGGGGGATGCCGGTGAGCCGCGTTAAGGTGTCGTTGATCCCTTTGAGGGCATAGAGGCCGCTCATCTGGCCGTCGTTGGGGTGGGAGAGGGCAAAGCCAAAACGGCCGTCGGGCAAATGTTTGGCGCCAGTTGGGAAGCCACGCAGGGTGGTCAAGGTCTGCGCCGCTTCGCGCACCAGTTCGCTGCCGCTGTCGGGGACGCGCCAAATTTCAATGCTGGGGCTGCCTTCCAGCGGATTGCTGCCATTGGGGCGCATCACCAGCAGGCGGCTGTCGTCCATCCAGGTGGCTTCGGTGATGGTGGGGTTGGCATAGACAAAGCTGTCGGGCAGCTCTAGCACGCGGCTGTTGGTGACATCCAGCACGGCGCGGTCGCCCCCTTCGTATCGTCCACGCCAGATGAGGAGAAAACGGCCGTTTCTGGCCCAACTCTCCGGTGCATGAACCAACACATCCGCAGGTTCGGCGGCAAAGGTATTGGCGACCAGCCGAGTTGGCTGGCCGGAAAGATTCAGCAGCCATAAACCTTGCTGATCCGCCCAGACCACATTTTGGTTGTCGGGATGCCAGGCAAAGCTGCCGCACGGCAGTTGGCAGTCGGCAATGGCGCGGGGCAGCGACCCGGCACCCGTTTCCAGCAGGGTGATGGCGTACTGCTCGCTGTTGGGGCTAGATGGCCGCTGCGTCACATAAATGGCGTGTTTGCCGTCGTTAGAAAGGGCAAAATCTACGTTGCCGCGCAACCCGGTGGCAACGGCGCGGCTGTTGCCATTCAGCAGGTCAACCCAGAGCAGGTCATAGGTGTAGGAGATGCCCGCGTCGCCGCCGTCCGTGCGGTCTGTGATTTTGAGCGCCAATAGCTGCTTGGCCTCATCGCTGGCAACAAAGCGGCTAATGTCACCCACCACAAACTCAGTTTGGAAGGAACGGGTGGCACTGCTGGGGCCACCGGATAGCAGGGTTTTTAGCTCCTGGGTGCCTTGCCCCCACATTTTCAAGCTGCCATCGGCGATAAAGACCACGCCGTGACCGAGCATCGGAAACTGGCTGATGGTTTCAAGCGGTGGGTTGGTTTGGGGCACGGAAACGGCCGTTTCCGTGGGCATCAACGTTGGCGTAGGAGCCAGCGTCGGCGTGGCGACTTGACCGGATAGCGTGGCGGTGGGGGCAATGTTGCTCGTGGCCGTGGGGAGTGGGGTGTCGGATGTGTCAGGAACGGCCGTTGCCGCCACCACAGGCGTAGGTACTTCCAGCACCGCCTCCTCGCCGCCACCGCAGGCTACCAAGAGTAGCAACGCAAATAGTAAATAACGAAACCAGTATTTCATGAATATTCCTTTGCGAGAGGCTGGGAGACTAAGCGTTCACCCATTTTTAACTTGGTAAGATTGGTTCAATCTCCAAGATTGAACCAACCTGTATAGTCTCTCAGTCTCCAATCTCTAATCTCTAATCCCTAATCTCCAATCCCCAATTCCCCATGCGCAGCCTCAATGCCCCGCTTTTCATTTACCCACAACAGCAAAACAAGGCCAACAATAAGGAAGGCGGCGATGGTGAGGATGGCGGCGCGTTGTCCGAGTTGTTCGGCGGTAACGGCCGTTTCCCCTTGCCCAGCATAAAACAGCGCAATCTCAGCAGCAAAAATGCCGTAGAGCGTGGGGCCAATGAAAGAGGAGGTGCGGCCGGCGACGGCAAACAGGCCGTAAAATTCGGCACTTTGCCCTGGCGGGCTGAGCTTGCCCACCATCGTGCGGCTGACCGATTGCACCCCGGTCAGGGCAAAACCGGCCAGCGCCCCGATGACAAAGAAAATTGTTTGGCTGGTGGCAAAAAAGAGCCAAATGACGGCCGCAATCATCAGCAGCAGCGAGACGATGAGTGCCTGTTTGCCGCTCCAGCGGTCGGTGGCGATGCCAAAGACGTAGGCACCAATGACGCTGGTGATTTGGACGATGATGATAAAGATGATTAGCCCCTGCTGCTCCATACCAAACAAAACGGTGCCGATGATGGCGGCGAAGTCGAGCGCCATGATGATGCCGTCGTTGAAGATGAGGAAGGCGACCATAAATTTGATAAATTCGCGGTAGTGGCGGGCTTTTTTGACCGTTTGCCACAGCCGTTGGAAGCCGATGGTGACGATGTTGCTGCCGGGGGGAAGGGGCTGCGGCTGGGCTTTTTCGCGTAACCAGAGGAAGATGGGGGTGGCGGCGAGGGCAAAGAAAACGGCCGTTATTAGCAGCGACAGCCGCACGACAAACCCACCGCCAACAATCACAATGAGGGGCAGGACGATGAGCAGGCAGATAATGCCCCCCGCCGAGCCAATGGCCCAGCCGTTGCCAGAGATACGCCCCATTTCGGCCGGCCTGGCAATTTCTGGCAGCAGCCCGTTGTAGTAGACCTGTGATGCCCGGTAGCCAATTTCGGCCATGATAAACAGCACCATCCCTAGCACCACGTCACCCGCCTGAACAAAAAAGAGGGTGGCTGTGAACACACACGCGATGGCGGTAAAGAGAAAGAGAAACCGCTTTTTGCTGCCGGAAAAGTCGGCAATGCTGCCTAGCACGGGGGAAATAATGGCAACAACGAGCATGGCGATGCCTACTGAGATGCCCCACAGCCGTGACCCTTCGGCTCCGCCAACCACCGTACCTTGAAAATAGGCAGAGTATACGGCGAGCAAGACGACGGCGGCGTAGGCGGAGTTGCCAAAGTCGTAGAGGTACCAGCCCCAAATTTCTTTGCGGCGGGACGGGGATGTGGTTTGGTGAGAAACGGCCGTTGTTTGCATCAAAATCCTCCTCAAATGTAGTGATTGGGAGATTGAGAGATTGGGAGATTAGCTTGCCCAATCTCCCAATCTCTCAATCTCCCTCTTTATACAACTCATGATACGGATACGCCGCCACTGCTTGGGCTGCTTCGCGCAGCACCGGGTCGCTAGAAAAAACGCCGTGCTGCTCTGGTGGCAGCAGCGCGGCAATCTGGCGCATAATTTCCTCGCTAATCGCGTCCAACTCTTCCCGCTTTGCCTTGCCTTTCCCGCTGACGGTAAATGGCCCAAACGGTTTGCCAATCCGCACCGTGATTTTGGGGCAGTGGTGTTGGCTAAATAGGTCAAAGACTTGTGGCATTCCGTCTAGCCCAATGGGTAGAATGGGCGCACCCGTTTGCACCGCCAGCAGTGCCGTGCCGGGGCGCGCCGGCCGCAGCACCGTCGCCCAAGAGCCAGCTTCGGGGAAAATCCCCATGATACCATTTTGCGCCATTACGGCCTGCGTGGCGCGAAACGCCGTGCGTGACACTGCCCCGCGATGGACAGGGTAGAACCCCCACAGCTTGGGAATCCAGCGGATGTAGGCAGGGGCACCAGGCATGTGAAAACCGCCGAGAAATTCCAGCGGCCAGGGGGCCACGCGCAGCACGGCCACAGGGTCGGCAAAGTGAAAATGGTTGGCAACGACAATGAGAGGGCCGGTTTGGGGAAAGTTTTCGGCACCGATAATGGTGAAGTCGCTTAAAGCGTTAAAAACCAGCGCGGCCAGTTTTTGGTAGAACCGGCGTCGCCGAACATAGCGAGGATAGGGAAACTGCTCTTGCGGGTTGGTGTCCATAAGCGATAACCTGATGGGCTTGTGTTGTGGCTGCCTCTAAGCCAATGGTATTATACGCATAAAGGGGTTGAACGGGATAATTTTACCAGCGGCAGCGAGCGTTCCAGTCTTTTTTTTCTGGCTAAAATTCTGGTATCATTGCTTGTTACATGTGCAGATGCTATCTGAGTCGAGGATTTGATGTCTAGAAAGAAAAAGAGGCCAAGTTCAAGGCCACAACGTGGCTCAAGAAAGCCACTGTCGGTTCATTCTTTACCTAGCGAAGGGTTGAAAGCGTTTCAGCGAGGTGACTATGATACGGCGTTGGCAATGTGGGAAGACGCGGCGGCCAGTTTGTCACGTGCGACGCTACCAACTGCTATGGCTGAGGCGTATTTTCGGCGTGGGGTGCAACGGGGAAACGCGGAGGATTTGCAAAAGGGGATTGCGCTACGGCCAGATGATGGGCGGCTTTATTATCATTTGGGGCTGATGATGCAGCGCAACGGCCGTTTAACCGAAGCTGCGACCGCGTTGGAAAAAGTGCTGCACCAGGGGGGTGATCTGGCAAAACGGGCGGCCTTCCCCCTGGCACTGGTTTGGTGGCAGCAGGGCAAGGCGGTGGAAAAAACGGCCGTTTGGCCGCTTCTCACAGCCAAGCAGCAAGCTCAACTACAGCAGGCAGGGGTATTTTCCCGGCGGCCTTATCGTGTTGCGGACGATGCGGATGTGGTGTGGCGCGGGCTGGCGGCGTATGATAACGGCCGTTTAGATGAGGCACAACAATTGTTAACCCAGGCCGCACAAACACCAGCATCGGCCGGCATCAGCCACTTTTATTTGGGAGCCATTGCCGCACAGCAAGAGGCATGGCTATCGGCCACCCAACAGTGGGTGCTGGCACTCCAACAAGGGCATCGTTCTCCTCAATTAATGACCAATCTGGCAGAAGCTTACCACCGTTTGGCCGAAGAACGGCTGGCAAACGGCGACATTGAACCGGCGTTAGATGCGGCTACCGAGGCTTATCGCTATCAAAAAGAGGACAAGCAGCTAAATGAGTTGCTGGCGTATTTGGAGCAGCAGAAGGGGTATGAGGCGGCTAACGGCGGTAACTGGGACATGGCACAGACGTATTGGGAAATGGCCCAGGCGCATGGTGGGGGCAACTTCCGGCTGGTGTGTAATTTGGCCCTGGCACAAGAGCAAGCAAAAGAACCTTATGAGGCGGCGCTGCTGTGGCGGGAGGCACTGCGGCGGCGACCGCGCCGAGATGACCACCCTGATGCAATTAGCGATGAGCAGGTGTCGCAGCTTTGGCAGCGCACGGCTGAGGCGTATGCAAAGGCGGAGTTTTTTGATGAAGCACTGGAGGTGCGGAAGATGGCTGTCAAATGGCAGCCAGATAATTTGCCTATACGGATGACTTATGCTGAGGCGCTGCTGCAAAACGGCCGTTTGCAAGCCGCCCAAAATGAGCTGGAACGTGTACTGGAACGAGACAAAAATTACATTCCAGCCCTGCTGCTGCTGGGTGAGGTGCTGGCTGAAAACGACGCTTGGTGGCACGCCGCCCAGGCCGTGCATTATTGGCGGCGCGTGCTGGAGCTTGAACCTGGTAACCAGGCGGCTCAGGAAAATCTGGTTGATTATTATGTGAACAGAGGCGAAGAATACCTTGATTGGGGGCATCGCGTTCGGGAGGCTTTGGAGAATTTTGAGCAGGCTCTGATTTATGCCCCCCAAAATGCAAAAGTATTAGTCAAGGTTGGCGGATGTTTGCTAGAGATGGGGCAAAGGGCAAAAGCAGAACAATATTTTGCCCAGGCCGTAGACATTGATCCGCGTAGCTTGGATATTCGCTCCTCAATTGTCATTTATTACTTGAGCGTGGATGATGAGGCTGGTGCCTGGGAACGCGCTGACCAAGCTCAGGCGAGTTTGGGAACCGTTCCATCTCTATTTTATATCAATATAGCTAGTAACTGCCTTTATAACCGAATGCCAGAGATGGCGAAAAAATGGTTAGAGAAAGCGGAGGCTGTAGCGGACAAGGGTGAACCTGTGTTGGTGACGATTGGGGAGATGGCAATGATCGTTCCCGGAGCAGCCGAGGTTTGTGAGCCATATCTACACCGAGCCATTGCGATTGGACAAGAGCCAGGGCAAGCAAATTTTGTTCTTGGGGTTTTGGCAACAAAGCGTGGTGACACTAAAACGGCTGACAAATATTGGCGTGAGGCGCGTAAAATTGCGAAACGGAACAAGGATGAGGTTTTGTTGGAGCGGATTGGGCAGGCAGAAATGATGTTCCGTAGCCCCTTTGGTGGGTTACTGAGCCGACTTCTTGACGGTGAAATGGATCCTCGTTTGTTAGAACGTATGCTGCCAGGTATGTTGGGCGAGCTGTTTGAAGACGACGATTTTGATGAGGATGACGATGAGTTCTTTTTCTAATGGGCCAGATGAAGGGCGAGCGCGTCCCCAGTCTGTGGCGCAGGCCAATTTAAGCAGCAGCGATCCCTATGCTGTGCTGGGTTTGGCGCGGGGTGCAGAGTTGCGGGAAGTGAAGAAGGCGTATTTTGCCCTGGTGCGGGAATATCCACCCGAAACGCAGCCGGAGGCATTTAAGCTGGTGCGGGCGGCGTATGAGAAGCTGCGAACGGCCGATACTAAAGCGATAACCGATCTGTTTTTATTCCGCCCACCGGCTCCATTTTCCCCTCGCAAGCGGCGCAAGAAGCTGGATTTGGCCTTTGATCTGGCTGATGTTGGGCGTTATCTGGAGGCTCAGAGCGATTTGGCGGCAACGGATTTTTCGGCTGATTTTCGCCCGGTGCGGATATGAGTGAGCGGCGACAAGTGTGGACAACATTGGCGACGCTGTTGCAGCGACTGGAGCGGGAGGAAACGGCCGTTTCCCCCCCTTCACCCGATCTAACACCCATTACCGAGGAACTGCGAAAGCTAGGCAAAACCCAGTTTAAAACCAATACCTTAACCGAAAACCAGCTGACAGCGGTGCAAACGGCTCTGACCCAGTTGGAAAACAGCCAAACCGAGCAAGCAGCACTGCTAGACATGGTGCGCCAGGCGCAAACGGCGCAGGCCAACCAGCGGCTGCTGCTGGCCGTTTTGCCAGCCCTCGATGGGTTGGAGCAGGCCATTGCCAGTGGTAAGCATTATTTACAGCAGCGTGACAAGGCGGCGCGTTTGCCACACCCGACTCCCCAACAGGCGCAGCTTGTTTCCCCGGCCGACCGGGCTATGTTGGCGGGGTGGCTGGATGGGCTGCGGCTGGTGCAGGAGCGGCTGGTGGCGGTGTTGGAAGCGGGTGGGGTGAGGCGAATTGAGGCGGTTAAACGGCCGTTTGACCCCTTTCTCCACAAAGCAGTCGGCGTTGTAACCACCGTAGACGACGACACAATCCCTCCCAACACCATCGTTTCTGAAGCGTGGCCCGGCTACCAAACGGAAACAGGGATCCTTCGCTTTGCCGAAGTGATCGTTTATAAACCGGAATAAAATTTTGCAGGTGCCCGGTATTCAGACACGCTTGGCCCTTTTGGTTGATTGAAGTATGAGCAAAATTGTTGGTATTGATTTAGGAACGACGAATTCGGGGGTGGCGGTAGTGCAAGACGGCCGGCCGGATATGCTCCCACATGGCGAAGAGCGCATCATCCCTTCCGTTGTGGGCTATGCCGCCAACGGCCAATGGCTGGTTGGCACGCCAGCGCGGAACCAATATGTGCTTGACCCCGAAAACACGGTTGTTTCCATTAAGCGCCAAATGGGAACCGATAGCCGCGTGACGTTGGGCGGACGTAAATTAACCCCCCAAGAGGTCTCTGCCTTTATTCTGCGCCAGTTAAAAGAAATTGCCGAGCGCAACTTGGGTGAACCCGTGACAGATGCCGTCATTACCGTTCCGGCTTATTTCTCTGACGCGCAGCGGCAGGCGACGCGGGATGCGGGGCAAATTGCCGGGCTGAACGTGCGGCGCATCATCAACGAGCCAACGGCCGCTGCTTTGGCGTATGGGCTAAATTTAGAGGAAGACAAGCTGGTGCTGGTTTATGATTTGGGCGGTGGCACGTTTGATGTGTCGCTGGTGGAGCTGATGGGGGGGATTGTGGAGGTGCGGGCCAGCCACGGCAACACCAGTCTGGGTGGTGATGATTTTGACCGCAAGCTGGCGCGTTACTTGGCCGATTGGTTTGAAGAAGAACATGGGGTGGATGTGTGGGCCGATGCACGGGCGCGGGCGCGGCTGCTGCGGGCGGCGGAAACGGCCAAAATTGAGCTGTCGTCCCACCCCTTTGCCTGGGTGATGGAGGAATACCTCATCAACAAAGACGGCATTCCGCTGCACATGGAGTATGAGGTGAGCCGAGATCTCTTTGAATCGGAGATTGAGCCGCTGTTGGCGGAGACGCTGCAATCCATTGAGCGGGTGCTAACTGATGCGGATGTGACACGCGGCGAGATTGACCAAGTGTTGTTGGTGGGTGGGTCGTCACGCATTCCGGCGGTGTGGGAGCTGGTGCGTGAGGCGGTGGGGGTGGAGCCGCAGATGACAATTAACCCAGAGGAGGCGGTGGCCCTGGGCGCGGCGGTGCAGGCGGCCATTATTGCCGGAGAGCCGATTGACGCGGTGTTGGTGGATGTAACGCCCCGTTCGCTGGGAATTGCGGTGGCGGAGTTCCGGCATGGGCAAATGGTTCCCGACCGGTATAAGGTGTTGGTGCGACGCAACAGCACCATTCCGGTGACGCGAGAGGAAGCCTTCTCAGGGGTAGTTCCGGGGCAAAAGACGATTAAGATTGAGGTGTATCAGGGCGAGGAAGCGGTGGCTTCGCAAAATACGCTGCTGGGTGAGTTTGTGATTGAGGATTTGGGTACGGAAGTTCCGGGTGATATTCCGGAAGTGACGGTGCAGTTCGACCTGGATGTGAATGGGATTTTGCAGGTGACGGCGCGGGATCGGTTTACGGAGCAGGAAGCGTCTATTGCGGTGACGGCCTCGCTGGATCGGATGGATGAAGAGGCAGTGATTGTGGCGAAGGAGCGGTTGGCGGAAACGGCCGTTGCTGCACTTTCCGAAACGGCCAGGGCGTTGATTGAGCGAGGGCGGCAACTGCACCAACAGGGGACGCTGGGGGCAAATAGCCAGGCAACCCTGACGGCACTACTGCACGATATTGAGGTGGCGCAGGGGCAAAATGATATGAATCGGTTGGATGAGATGCTCGAAACCTTGCTAGACTTTCTGTTTGACCACGAAGCATGATGCTGATTGAATTTGACGGCAAAAAGCCGCAAATTGGGAAAAATGTATTCATTGCGCCAACGG
>JAGQGA010000530.1 GCA_020432595.1 Anaerolineales bacterium
GCTGTTGACAGGGCGGAAACCGGCAGAAACGGCCGTTTGTTGCGCCTCGTCCCCCAGCAAATAATCACGAAAAACGGCGGCCGCAGCCTGGGTGGCAGAATCGGCCGTTTGGCTGATGCAGGCTGGGTGGGTGGACATAAACGTCCCTTCCAGCGGGTAGACCGGCACAATGTTGCCGTTGCCCACTTGCAGCACCGTGCTTTCATACATGATGCCCGCCCCCAAATAGCTAACACCCCGCTCGGCCATAGCGGCACCCAGGGCGGCGGTGCTGTTGCTAAACCAGCTTACGCCCCCTTCAAACGCTCCCACCGACGCTTGTACAATTGGCTTCTGGATGTCGTCGCTGGTGACGGCCTCGGTTTGGGCTTCGGCGGCCTGCACAATTGCCAGCAAGGTGCTGGCTCCCGAACCAGAAAGACCGGGGTGGGTGTGGCCTAGCCGGAACGTTTCGCCATAGGCTCCGCCGCTGTAGTAGTTCCAGGCGGCAGGGTCGGCGGCCAGGCTGCCGATGTCGAGCCAGCCGATGGGTAGACCGGGCCACCCCAACGATTCGGCTACGTCGCGCCACATGGCGATGACGAGCGGGCTTTGTACGGTGCTAACGCAGTTGCTTTGGAAGCGATTACTGCCCTGGTCAGCCAAAATGTTGACCCACACGGGGTCGTCGGGGAGCCAGAGAACGGCCGTTTGCCCCTCGCTTTGCGAGCTTTCCCCTAAAAGCTGCCCTACGGCATCACCTGATTCCACGTACTGCATTTGCACGTAAATGGGGTCGCCGTTTGCGTCTTCGGTGGAGGAGGCGTTGAAGGTGGAAACGGCCGTTTCCAGCCACGGCTGTAGTGCCGTATTTGCCACCCCATTCACCACCACCGCCCCACGCGGCGGCCCATCGGTTCCCACATTATCCAGCAGCCCACAAGCCAAGCCGGTCACACTTAATAGTGCCACCAGCAGCCCCAGACTACGAAAATTTTGCCAATTCATAAAACTGTATCCTCTTTAGGGGTGTTTTCCTGCCATGCGTAGGAGCCTACGCATGTTTACAACCCCCGGACGATTCAAGTTAAGCGCGTTGATAGTAGCGCGACCAACGGCCGTTAACCCAATGACCAGCGTAAAATCATCATTCCAACCAAAATGATCATGCCATTGCTGCTGTCTTGGATGATAAAGTGGCACAATGGTCTGGCTTAAAGGATCTAATGCTTCGATTTTTGTAAATTTGTGATTGTTGCAGCCGCCACAGGCCAATGCCAGATTTTCAAGTGTTGTTGCACCGCCACGATGAACGGGTTGGATGTGTTCAAACTCAAAAGATTGCGTTCCTATATCCATCGGGCAACGGCAATATTCGCAACGCCTTTGGGCGCGTTCAATAATGGTTTTTTGCTCGTTAGCGGTGATGTAACGTCGAGACATAAGGCGAAGGTGGTTGAATGTCTAGTTGTTGCATGAGCTGATCAACCGCCAAATGACGCAATTGAGCCAATTCGATAAGTGCCGCCAAACGATTTGCGTCAGCCAACTCAACTTGATCTACCAACCTTAAAAGTTCTTGGTATTCTTCTGGCGCAATTTTTTCATTTCGCCGCAGATCTGTTAGCTGATCGTAGCGTGTTTGCACTGAAACTGGAAGCGTTTGATTAATGACTTGAAGCAATCGTGCTTCTTCCTTGGAAAAGTTTGCTACCTTTCTTTGCGCTAGGAGAACACTTACCTCAGTTAGAAATTTTTCCAAATCGGGAGTGTCCAATTTGGCAACGCCATCTAACACCTTCTCAAGCTCAATGTTGATCTCTGATTGTAGTTGAACTGTTGTCATAACTTTTCCTGAATAATCCACTATTGAACAAATAAGGGGAGTAGGGGATTCGAGTTTATCCCCTACTCCAATACCTTACCGCCCAACGGTAACAAGCGTCAATTCGACAAAGCGGTCGTCGGCTTGCACCAATGGGTCATCGCTGTTGCGGTGTTCTTCTGGCGGCAAGGTGGCTTCGACAATGAACCGGGCGGGGTCAATGCCTTGCGACACCAGATAATCTACCACCGATTGGGCACGCCCTTCGGCCACTTCCAGAATGTCGGCTTCGGTGTAGGGTGGCTCGTTGGCGGGCCAGGCGGAGGAGCCGCGCACGCGCAAGAGCAGGCCAACGCTTTGCGAGAGGGTGGGAATGACGCAGTTATCCAGCGTGCGGCGCGATTCCAGCGTCAGTTCGGTGGATTCAGGCAGGAAGTTGAAGGTGCGGCACGGCAGCACGGCCAGGGTTGCCGCTGCGTCAGAATCCACGCCGGTCAGGTCTAGCTGCGTGCGGGCAGACATGGAGAAGGTGTCGTTGATTGGGTTGCCGTTGGCCTGGAGGCTGGCCTGTTCGGCGGCACGCAGCACAAAGCGGGGTTCGATCAGGCTTTCGATGTCGTCGTTGGGTACGGGGACATCGGAGGCAGCCCAGACGCGGCGGGCGATGCTGAGGCGATTGGTGAGCGGCCGGGTGTCGCGCATGACAAAAGCGTTGTCGCCGAGGTCGGCCTGGGCCACGCTTTCGAGCCAGGCTTGGAAGTCATCGCTGGCGGTTTCGCTGTAAACAAAGCTCCAGTCGTTGTGACCCCATTGGGCGATTTGTCCAGCGGCGGTGTCAAAGTTTTCCATTTGGGCTTTGAGGGTAGCAAACCAGGCGTTGTGGAAGTTCTGCACCAAATCGGGCTGGGTTTGGACGGATTGGCGTGAGGTGACAACCACATCTACCACAATACGAAGCTGATTGGAACTCATTAACGGCACGCCGCCGCTGTTTTCGGCATCGTAGATGTCGGGTTCCCAGCCGGAAACGGCATCGGCTTGGCCGTTGTTGAAGGCGGCGACGGCATCGGCCACGGTGTCCTGCGGCACTAGGGTGACTTCGGAGCGGGGGCTGAGTTGGGCGATGGAGAGGGTGTAGTAGAGGAAGTATTCGCCAACGGATCCCCGCGAGAAGGCGATGCGCTTGTTTTTGAGATCATTTATGGTGGGGATGTCGCGCCCCCAAAGCTGATCGGCACCGGCACTTTCATCCACAACGGCCGTTATGACCCCCGGACTTTTCAACGCCACTGAGTCGAGTGTGGTGAGTAGGCAGTTCCATTGCCCGGCTTCAAGTAACGCGGTGCGCTGCTCTTCGGAAACCTCATAGTTGGGGTCACCGTCAAGCTCAAAGGGGACGATGCCGAGGTGGAAGCCGTTTTCTACATCTTTTCCGGAGATTTGCATTTGTTGCAGGGTGAAGTAGCTGCCAAAAGCGTCGGCTCCGCAGATGTAGGTGGGTAGGCCGTCGTTGGGGTCGTAGCTTGGGGCGAAGATGGGATCGGGGGATTCGAGATTAACGGCCGTTGTGGTAGCTTGCCCATTGTTGCCATTGCTACCATTGTTGCCGCTGGAAGAAACGGCCGTTGGTTCGGCATCACTGCCAGCGAGCGAGCCTAAGAAATTGTAGCCAATGACACCACAGATGGCGAGCAGTGCCACGCCAATGATGGCAATAAAAATGACTCGCGTTCTATCGAGCTTCATGTGTAAACCTCTCCTTGTGTCGGTAGACAGTAAACAGTAATCAGTAAACAGTAATCAGTGGAAGATACCCCTTTATTTTCTGGTAATAGCTGATTGTGCTGCGTAAGGTCTATATCTACCGCCTATACGTAAATGGTAGCGTGGGGTTTCGCGGCGGTAGTATGGTGTTTGTATGGTTTATGATAAACGGATTAACAGTTATGGCAAGTCAGGGACGGGAGATTGGAGATTAGAGCTTGGAGATTGGTGATGGTTCATAATCTCCAAGCTCCAAGCTGCATTTTTCATGTGTAACCGAGGTTGGCGAGTACATCTTTGGGCGTTTGGCCGGGTAGGATTTGGAAAGAAAAACGGCCGTTTTCCTCGTCCACAATCAGCTCAACCGCTTCTGGCAGCACGCAATGTTTGCTCCCCTTTACCCCGCCCAGCATTTCTTGGTATGCCCCCACGCTAAAGAAGCCGATGTAGAGGTCGTCGGTTTCGATGGGCAGGTAGAGGGGGGAGTGGCTCGGTTTGGGCGGGTACACATCATCGCTGTCGCAGGTGATGCCGCCAAG
>JAGQGA010000531.1 GCA_020432595.1 Anaerolineales bacterium
CAGCCGAGCAAAAAAGTAGGGGGTCAAATGTTCATTGGCCGCCAGCAGCTCAAACTCATCCAGCAGCACCACAATTGAAACCTTTTGCCGATGAACCGCCCGCAAAATGCGATCCAATGCTCGATAGTTACCATCGGGGTCAACTTCCCCCACATCCAGCCCCGCTTCTTCACACGCATCCAGCAAACCCGTCAGCAGCGCCTCATACACCTCCTCCGGTGGTGAACCGCCTAATTCCTGGCAGTCCAACAGCACAAACAGGGTGTGGGGTGGCTCTAAATTGAGCCGCGAGCGCACCTCGGCACGGCACAGGTGAATCAGCAGAGAACTTTTGCCGATGCGGCGCGGGCCAATGAGCGAAACGCTCTGCCCATTCCGCAGCAGCCCCAAAATTTGGTCAATCTCTGCACTCCGGCCGTGAAAATAGGTGGCCCGCCGGATTGCGCCACGGTGAAAGAAGGGATTGCTTATGCTCATAGTAGCGTTTATTTTATCTGCATTGTAAAAAGTGGCAAAACGGGGTTATTTTGGAGATTGAGGGTTAGAGAATAGAATTGTTCTATAAGTTGGGACAGGATATGGGTGTTAAAAACTACTTGATTGAAGGTGTTTCCTGCGCCGGTAAAACGTCGGTCTGCAACGAGCTACAACAGCGTGGCTACCATGCCATCCACGGGGACAGGGAGTTGGCTTATTGGGGCGATTTAAGAAGTGGTGAGCCGGTGGATGGTAGTGCCGACGGGCATCGTGCCTGGATATGGGACGTTGCCAAGGTCAGAGCTTTGGTGGCCGATCAAACCCATGCGGCAACTTTCTTTTGCGGCGGTTCTAGGAATTTAGCCCGCTTCATCGCTTTGTTCGATGAAGTTTTTGTGCTTGAGATCGATCTGGATACGCTGAACCGGCGGCTTGCTGCCCGACCTGAGGATGAGTGGGGCGGCACGGCAAGTGAGGGGGAATCTTTTGCCCGATTACAACACGCAACGAGAGCGGGTTTGCCCACGAATGGTATGAGCATAGATGCTACAGAACCCGTCTCATGCGTTGTGGATGCCATTCTTGGATATGCCAAGTAGCAGTCTGTTGGAGAAAGAAAATGGATGCGCGGATGACGCAGATGAGAGCGGGTTTTCGCGGATAAAAACTACCATTAATCTCCAATCTCTAATCTCTGTTTTTGAGAAACTGGTACAGCACCCCCAACACCGTGGCTGGCTCCATTTCGCGGTCGCGGTCGCGCTGGCGGGTGGCGCGGCTGCGGCTGATGTGGAGGACGCGGCGGGCGCGGGTGAGGCTGACGTAGAGGAGGCGGAGGCGTTCGCTGATGACATCTATGTGGGCGGATTCGGTGGCAGAACGGCCGTTAAACAACCCAGCATTCCCCTCCATCACAAACCGCAGTTGCGCCACCACCTCGGCCGTGGGGTCGCCCCCCAAAAAGTCGTGGACACCCAAAAACGGGCTTTCCAGCGTGCTGGGAATCCAGAAACCATCAATCCCTAGCAAAAACACCACATCCCATTCTAATCCTTTGGCACTGTGCTGCGTTGTCAACGTAATGCGCCCTGGCTGGGGTTCGTAGCCCAGGTCGGTGGGGCGGGTGAGCGGGAGGCGGCGACGGCCGGCGACCACATCGGCCAAATGCGCCACCAGGTCGGGCAGCCGCAGTTCCGGCTGCGTTTCGCGCCAACCGCGCAAAATGGTGGCAATCTGGTACGCCAGCGCCAAATCCGCTTCGTGGCTGTCGCCCCAGGCAAACAGTTCGTCGCCCAACGCCAGGGCCAAATCGTCAATCGGTAGGGGGCGCAGGGTAAAAATGGGGCGCAAAAAATGGAGGAAGCGGTCAATGTGGCGCAGTTCTTCTTCGCTGGCGACTCCGGCCGGTAGTGCCGCCACCACATCTTCAGCTTCCCAGGGGAAAAGCAGCGCTTCCGGCTGGTGGACGCTGCGGAG
This sequence comes from Anaerolineales bacterium, assembly GCA_020432595.1. The sequence continues at coordinate 1,954 of JAGQGA010000531.1, forward strand.
GAGCATTTGCAGCCGCTCGGCTCCGTTTTCGGGGGCGGTGGCGGCGGGGTGGCCGAGGGCGTGGAGGCTGGCGTGGGCAGTGGACAACGCCTTGGTGTCAAGCGGGTCGGCTAAAATGGCAAGTACGGCGTGGATGGCGGCGGCGATTTCGCGCTCCCGACTGCCGCCGCGCAGCAGGTTGTCGTAATTGGCATCTTCCTCGTCGAGATAATCCACCAGCAGGTGGCCGACCTGGTTGGTGGGAACCAGAATGGCGATGGTGTGGTGGGGGTGCTGGCGGGCGTATTGGGTGGCTTGTTTGGCAACGGCCGGTATTTCCTCATCCTCGCGGTGGCGAAAAACCTTGATCTGGATGCTGGCTTCGCTGTCGGGTGGGTTGGGCTGGCTGTCGCCGGGCGGGGTGGGGAGGATGTTTTGGCGGCGGAAGGTGTGGTGGCGCACCTCGGCCACGGGATGGTTGTCTATGACCCAGTTGAGGACGGTGTTGGCGGCGCCGATGATGAGGGGGGCGGAACGGCCGCTATTGGGCAAGGGGCGTGAAACTACGTCGGGCAAATCGAGAAAGGCGTTGAAAAATTGGGGGTGGGCGGCGGTGAAGGTGCTGGTAATCGCCTGGTTGGGGTCGCCAACGCGCACCCAGTTGCCGCCGGGGCCGGTTAGCTGTTCGAGCAGCCGTTCTTGCAGCGGCACGCTGTCCTGGGCTTCGTCTTCCAGCACATAGGGCCAGCGGCGGCGCAGCTCGGCGGCCAAATCGGGGCGGTAAAAGAGGAGGTCGGTGGCCTGCCAAATGAGGTCGTCGAAGTCGAGGGCGGCCTGGCGGATGAGGATGGCTTGATAGCGGCTGTAGATGCCCGCCATCATCGCCAGCAGGGGAGCGTCGCTGTCGCTGACTTCTAGCCGCGCCAAAATTTGGTCGGGGGTATAGCGTTCGTTTTTGGCGGTGCGGATGAAGTTGGCGGCGGTGCTTTCAGTGATCGTGCGCCAGCGGGCGCGCATTTGCGGGCTGTTGTCGGGCAGGAATTGGTTCCACTGGTCGCTGTGGCTTTCAACCCAGCTATCAACGGCCGTTCCCAAAAAGTTACTCGATTGGGTGTCACTCAGCACGCTGGGGCCATCATCGTCGCCGAGGCTGCTGCTGGCGATGCGGACGATTTCCAGGGCGAGGCTGTGGAGGGTGCGGACATCGTAGCCAGCAGGGGGCAAGCCCATCTCTTCGAGGCGGCGGCGGATGCGGGCTTTGAAGGTATCTACGCTGGCGTTGAGGAAGGTGACGATGAGGATTTGCTGCCCGGCGGTGGGGTCTAAACGGCCGTTGCCGATCAACTGCGCCGCCAGGAGTGACAGGGTAAACGTTTTGCCGCTGCCGGGAACGGCGCTGACGGCCATACGGCCGTTTTCGTAGGTTAGAATGTCGGCTTGGGCGGGTCGTAGGTTCATAAGAGGCAGGGGGCGGGGGAGCGGGGGAGCAGGGGAGCAAGGCGTTTCACCCCTGCACCTCTGCCCCCCTGCTCCCCCGCCAATTAAATTCACGCGGTGTTAATGGTATACACGGCTTTTCTTTGGCATTCTCTTGGCTGCATCACACCAGATGCGGTCTGGGAGCAGCCTAAGTTGAGCTTAAATTATAGAGCCGATGGCGTGATGCCGACAAGCGTGTGTATTGGAACCGGGTGTCGAAGAGTCAAATCAGTGTAGCGGTAATGTTGTATTGTCCGACCTTCGACACCCCAAATAATCATTATGGCATCTCCTCGACGCTGGTTTTTCCCCCTTGTGTTGTTGTTAATTTTGGTTGTGGCTGAACGAACAACGGCCGTTTATCTCAACTCCTCTGGTCAAGTTGGGCTGCGAACGGCATTTGAGCCAACCAGGGTAGAAACGGCCGTTTTGCCAACCCAGCTCCCCCTTGCGCCTGGCGAAGCGGTTGAGCAGGCGGGGGTGGTGCTTTCCAAGGGGTTGAATGTGCGGCTGGGAGCCGGGAATGCGTTTGGGGTGATAACGGCCGTTAAACAAGGCACCAAGCTGGAATTGTTGGGGCAAGACCCATCCGGCCATTGGCTCAAGGTGGTGCTGCCAACGGGGGAAAAGGGTTGGGTCGGTGCATCGTTTGTGGCACGCTCC
>JAGQGA010000532.1 GCA_020432595.1 Anaerolineales bacterium
CCCCTATTCTTCCCACACATCGGCTATTTTGTCACTCCCAACTTTTCCAGAGTTTTCAGTTTTATCTGCTTCATGGATGACATAGGCCAGGAAGCCGACGACTTTACCGCCTACCTCGCCAACCAGCGTTGTCACTTTTTCCACATCTTCAGCATAGGTTTTGACCCCTTCGCGTTGGGTCTTGCGCCAGTCGGGATAAATGAGGGTGTAAATTTTCTCCCCCAGCACGCTGCGAAAAGAGGTAAAGACGGGTTCCCAGGCGAGAAGAGAGAGGTCTATGATGGCTTCGATGTCGTTGGGGCGAAACGGTCGTATGACAAAATCCATTGCTTACTCCTAGCATAGCGTCAAATAATTGGCGCTTGCCACGAAAACGCCGGCCGTAAATGCTCGTATGGGTGCTGGTTGTAGGTGATTAACGGCCGTTTGCCCAACCAATGCCAGCCTATGAAATCCAGCAGTACTTCCCAATCTTCAGCGGCGTGGGCATGCCCACCCGGCCGCAGGTGAAACGCCAATTTGTTGGCCGCGTTCAGGAAACGGTACACCTCGTCTGTTGCCCAGGCACATTGCACCATTCCCTCCGGGTTCGACCAGCGATCATCCAGCGCATAGGTCAGCAGCAGTGGGCGCGGAGCGATGGCGGCCAGTAGGCAATGTTGGTCAAAGGGAATGTTGTCCTCTTGGCTCAGATAGGGGCGCAAGCCAGGGCCAAACCAGGAGGGAAAGACGTTGAGAATATCCAGTGTTTCGCCACCATTGCCCACATAGCGAAAGGTAGCACTGCCTCCGGCACAGGAGCCATTGTCGTTGACCAGCCCAATGCGTTCATCTGTTGCGCCTGCCACCAGCACCGTCTTGCCACCGCGTGAATGACCAGAAATGGCAATGTGGTTGGGATTAATAAACGGCAACTGCTGCAAGAAATCTACGCAGCGATGGTAGCCCCACGCCCAGGCTGCGATAGCTCCAAAGTTGTCTTTTGGATAGACATCATACAGTCCGCCACTTCGTTTGTGTTTGTCTGGCACGTCAAGATAGCCCAAATCTTCAACAATTTCGGTGCGGTTAAACATGACCAGGGCACAGCCGTTTTCTAGCACCCGCTTCACAATGTCGTCAGTCAAATACCACCAGCAGCCATCACCATTGATGATGGCGGGCATGGGGTGGTTTGCTTGGGGAAAGAGGATTTGGCCGCAAAACGCAAAGGGCTTTGCGCCACCAGCGCAATGGATGCGGAAAGACCAAAGATTGGGGCTGTGAGGCCAATGCCTAACTTGGCTGCGGCAAAGAATCTCTACTTCGATTGCATCTGGCTGCGGCGGCAATCCACCGTATTCCATTTCCACAATCAGATTGCGCCACGCTTGGGCAGTGGCCGGCCACGCTTCTGCGGTCGTGACCGACTTCCCGTTTGGCAGGATAAACGGATTGGGCAACGTGCCTTTGTTGACGCTTGGTTCAATAGGATATGGGTTCATCAATGTCATCATAGCTCTCAGAAAATTGATTTGTTTGCTGCATACGCCAAATCCGCATTGGCAATATCGTTGATGCAATCAGCAGGATACACATTATTTTCGTTATGTGTCTGTACGATTTTAAGGCCGTTGTTTTCTGCTACCCCTGCCCCTAATACATGCGCTAGCCCGGTTTCGCGTTCATGGATGCGGAACAAACTCTGGTCTTGCTCCTTCTGGGCGAGAAGTTTTGTTGTGCTATTGGGCTAACGAGGCAGGCCTGCAAGTTTGGCAAGACTCACCAACTGCTGCAAGGCGTTGTGTCCCGCCTCTATTTCAGATGGAGAAAGCTGTAGTGCCGCAAACTCATCTTCATCCAGCACTAAATGCTGTCCGTTTGGGTCTATCCATACGTCGAGAGCCAGGTCTTCGCAGGAAACGGCCGTTTCCCCCAGCACCGCTGGCCGACACACATTACAATACCACCCCTTTAGCTGCCCATCATCTCGGTCATAGACAGCAAACACGTTGTACCAGCGGTCGCTGTAAAACGTTTCAATAAACCGATCATTCCGTTTAAACGTCGCGTAGCCCAAATCCACGTCATCACGGTTAAAAAATGCCTCCAACCGCACATGGCTCTCCCCCCGCTCCAGCACCACCGCCGGATATTGCCACACAAAACGGCCGTTTTCATCCAACTTATAGACAGTTATGCTCATTCTGTAAAATGACTGGAGATTAGAGATTGGAGATTCAAAATCTCTAATCTCCAATCTTTCTATGCCTCCCCTCCCTCCAAATACCGCCGCAGCCCCAGCAAATGCGCCTCCAACTCCTCCAGCACATCCCGCTGCTCCGTCAGCTTTTCCTCTTCCGCCCGCACAAAACGGGCAAACGGAGCCACCGTATCCTCAATTCGCTGCGCCCCGCGCCGCATTTCCCGTTCAAACTGCTCCGTCAGGTTCGTCACCAGCTTGTGGCGCAGCGTTGCCAGCTTTTGCGCCAGCTCCTGCTTCGCTTTGCTGCGACGCGAGGGCAAAATGAGCAGCCCCAGTGTGGCCGCCATCACCCCTGCCAAAACACCGGTGACATCTAACCAGGCGGCGGTTGTTGCCAGCGCCAGTGCCGTCCCCAACCCTACACCCACCCCCGCCAGCCCGGTGTTGACCACCGCCTGCCGCGCCGAGCTTGCCAACTGCGCCGCCTCACGCTGTTTGTCATAGCTGGCAACGGCTTGTTGGGTGGCGCGGCCAATCGAATCAATGAGCCGCTGCCGGTCATAGGCCAGCGTTCCTTCGCGGGGGCCTCCTTCGCCCACCACGCGGTCTACGTGTTCCGCTTTGCGCTTGGCAAGGTGGCTGGAAACGGCCGTCCACTGCCGCAAATCCTGCTCCACCATCCAGTCAACAAGCTCATCCACCCGCGCATCAATCTCTCGCGCCGTTTCCCCCACCACTTCTTGCTCAAAGTCGCGCTGCACCCGGCTGGTGTTGATCAAGTCAGGAATACGGCCAATCCGCATCCGTTCATCAAAAAAGGCGTTACCCCGCTTTTCCATGCTAAACAAAATGTTGTCAACCTCGCCCAACCGCGCCCGAAAGTTGCGCTGCATGTCGTCGTTGTAATACACCATTTGCCGCTGGATGTCGTCGAGCAGGCTACTGTCTTCGCTGAGTGAATCGAGGTCATGCTGCACGCTGTCAAGCTGTTTGCCCACCAGCTTGCTGCCCACGCCAATGGGGTTGAGGAGTTTGAGGCGAAAACGGCCGTTATCGTCCAACGTCTCCGTCACAAACCGCTCTAATGCCTCAAACCGGCTCGTTGCCCACACCTCCGGCTTCCCGTGCTTCGCCTGCTGCGCCAGCCGCGCCGACACCGGGAAGATGGCCGGAATGTCGCCAACCAGCCGCTGGGCCGATTCGGTGACAAATTGCACCACTTGCTGTAGCTCCTCATCGCTGCTAAACAGGTCAATTTTGTTTAGCACCAGCACAATTTTCTTGCCCCATTCCTTAATTTGGTTTAAAAAGTTGCGCTCGCTCTCGGTAAACGGCCGATCTGACGACGTAAGAAACAGCACCAAATCACTGCGGGGGATAAATTCGGCCGTTAGCGCCTCATGCTCGCGCAAAATTGCATTCGTCCCCGGCGTATCCACAATGCTGATTTGCCGCAGCAGTTCAATTGGAGCCGTCCGCACCCACACCCCCCGATCCCCTGGCACCTGCGCCGTATCTGCCCCATATTTCAGCAGGTGAATCTTGTCGGTTGTTGGTGTAACCCCCTCTTTCTGCAAATTCTGCCCCAGCAGCGCATTGATAAACGACGACTTGCCCGAATTAAACTCCCCGGCAATGACCAGCAAAAACAGTTCATCCAACTGCTGCATCGAATCCACCAGCGCCGCTCGGTCACTTGCCAGGGCATCCGTATCCGCCAGCAAATCCCGCACCCGCCCCAATATCTCTCGCGTGCGCTTTAGTAACTCTTCTTGCTCCGCGTTCAGCTTCAATTCCATAAAAATACCCTAGTGAATAGGTAGAGGCGCGTGGATTAACAAATGAATGTGGCAAATGTCATTCCGAGCGAAATCTTCGGAGAGAGGAA
>JAGQGA010000533.1 GCA_020432595.1 Anaerolineales bacterium
TGCCGCCGCCAATATCGGCCACGATCACCCCCATTTCTCGTTCATTCGGCTCCAGCACCGCTTCCCCAGCCGCCAGGGCGTTCATCACCATCGCCTCGGCACGAATCCCCACCGTCTGGGCGCATTTGCTCAGATTTTGCAGGGCAGGGCTAGAGGCAGTAACGATATGGGCTTCGACTTCCAGCCGGTAGCCGTGCATCCCAATGGGTGTCCGCACATCATCCTGGTTGTCCACCTTGAAGTGGCGCGGGATTAGGTGAATGATTTCGCGGTCGTGGGGAATGGGAATGGCCTGAGCCATGTCCAAGGCCCGTTCAATGTCTTGCCGCGTCACGCCATTGTTGCTGCGGCGGTCAATGGCAACGGTTCCGCCGTTGTTCAGGGCGCTAATATGCTCCCCGGCGACGCTGACCAATGCCCGCGATAGGTCATAGCCGGAGGTTTGCTCGGCGGCTTCGACGGCCTTGGCAACGGCAACGGAGGTAGCCTGAACGTCTACCACCATTCCCTTTCGCATCCCCTGGGCAGGTTCAATGCCCAGGCCGATGATGCGTAGCTGTCCCTCTGCCCGCACTGCACCGACCAGGGCGCAAATTTTGGTGGTTCCAATATCTAAGCCAAAGACAATTTCTTCCATTAAGTCCCTCTTTTCCACAACTAGTTGAGCATGGGAGCCTGGCGACTAAACCGAACGCTTTCCATGCCGCCGACCAACTTTATGGCACCCGATAGAATGGTTTCTCCTGATTACTGACGCTAACTTCCAGTGGGGTGATGCCCCGCGCCACCAAATCATTGACGATGGTTTCGTAGACGACGAGTTTTTGGTGCATGTTGCTGCCGCTGCCAAAGTAGACACGCCAGCCGCGCCCATCTTGGAAGCTGAGGCCGCCCGCCGGCCGATAATAAAGTTGCTCAATGTTGGGGCGCAGTTCGCGCAGTTGCAGCGCCCCGTTGAGTACGTCGGTAGGGATGAAGGGGAGGCTGGTGGTGGAAACGGCCGTTTCTTCCCCCTCACCTCCTTCTTCTGCCACTGGCGTGGACACCGCTGTCGGTGCTGTCGCCGGAACCATCTCCGACACAATTTGCAGCAAGCCCATATTGCCCGTTCGCGCCGGAATCAAACTGCCGTGCCGGTTCACCCAATAATCGGTGCCATTGTCGCGCCACAACGCCACCGGCGAATCCTCCGTCACTTGAATGCTAATCTCATTCGGCCAACTCAAATTTACCGAAGCACCAACCACGCCTGGAAGTTCATTAATCCGCGCCGCCGCCAAGCCGGGATTCACGGCAAAAACATGGCTCCCGGCCAGCCCGCTGGCCGCTACCACTTCCTCTACCGGGATGGTATGCGTACCTTCGACGGGAATGTAGGTTACATAAAACTGCTCGTCCATCCCAATCAGATAGAGGGCGTAGACGGAAAGTGCCAGCAGCCCCAGACTAATCCAGCGGGCACTAAACAGAATGGCTCGCAGCAAGCTTATGGGCTGCCGAACCCACTCCTGTTTTGTCCGTCGCCGCCGCCGCCGTGCTGTTGGGGGAATTTCTAGCCGGGGCATGGAAACGGCCGTTTGCATCCGCCGCATCCTGGGTTGTTTCCGTAAACGTTGCCTTTCTGCCATTACATTCTCTTCCTCACGCCGCAAACGACCGTTCCAAACTTGCCGTTTCCTCATGCCGTTCCAACGCCAGCCCAATCAACCGATCCAGCAGTTCCGGGTATGACACCCCTGTTGCTTCCCAAAGCTTCGGATACATCGAAATGCTGGTAAACCCCGGAATCGTATTAATCTCGTTCAAATAAAGACGCCCATTGTCCCGATCCAGTAACAAATCCACCCGTCCCAGCCCGGCGCAATCAATCGCACGGTAAGCCCGTACCGCCAGCGCCCGCACCTGCTCCGCCAGTTCCGGCTCAATTTGGGCGGGGATAATCAGCTCCGAATCCTCTTCTGAACCCGGTTCCGTCAAATATTTCGCCACATAATCATAAAAAGCGCGTCGCGGCCGAATTTCGCCCACAATGCTGGCGATGGGGTTGTCATTGCCCAGCACCGATACCTCCAACTCGCGCACGCTAATCCCTTGTTCAACCACCACCCGCCGATCATACCGCGCTGCTTCTGCCAGCCCTGCCCGTAGTTCATCTTGACTGCTGCACTTTTGAATGCCCACGCTAGAGCCGAGGTTGGCGGGTTTGGTAAACACTGGGTAATCAAGATTGGCCTCTACATCGGCTACCACCTTGTCGAGTTCTTGCGCCACGCTGTGGCGGGTGTAGAGTCGCCAGGGCAAAATCGGTATCCCCTGTGCGGCCATTACGCTTTTGAAAATGGCCTTGTCCATGCCCACTGCCGACCCCACCACGCCAGCCCCAATGTAGGGGATGTTGGCAAGTTCCAGCAGCCCTTGCACCGTGCCATCTTCGCCGTAGGTACCATGCAACACCGGGAAAACCACGTCCAATTCGGTGACAGTAGAGAGGGTGGGGGAGCCGGCCGCGTTATCGGAAAGCTGGAGCAGGGCGGTGGATTGGGGGTCGGGCAGCAGGGTGGCCGGGTGGGAAGCGGTGCTGCCAGAGGTGAGCGCGGCCATGACATCGCCCGTGAGCCAACGGCCGTTTTTGGTAATCCCAATCGGCACCACCTCATACTTCTCTCGGTCCAACGCCGCCATCACCGATGCCGCCGACCGCAGCGACACCTCATGCTCCCCCGAACGGCCACCGAAGAGGATGCCAACTTTAATTTTGCGCTCTTGATTCTGATTTGCCATATTTAGCACTCAGTCATCAGTGACCAGTCATCGGTAATCAGTTTTCCTACTGATTACCGATGACTGATTACTGTTTACTGAACAAACTCCCAATTACCAACCAACTCCACTTCCAACGCCATCTCCACGCCAAACTGCTCGCGCACCGTGTTCCACGCCTCGGCAATGAGCGAGCGCACATCTTCAGCCGTCGCGTCCCCGTCGTTGACAAAGAAGTTGGCGTGCTTTTCCGAAATTTTTGCCCCACCAACGGTCAGCCCCTTCAAACCGGCCGTTTCAATCAAATAGCCCGCATAATAATTTTCCGGGTTCTTAAACATCGAACCCATGCTGGCTCCGCCGGGCTGCGTTTCCTTGCGGTGCGCCGTAAAGCCGTTGGCTCGTGCCGTCAGCACTTCAATGGACTCCGGCTGCAGCTCAAGCTCGGCGGCAATGACGGTGCGCCGCGACAGCCGCCGCTCTTTTTCCCGCTTCAGCAGGCTTTCGCGGTAGCTCAATTGCAGCTCGTCCACGCTAAACATCCGCGCCCCAACGCCCGGCTCCCAAATGAGTGCCGCCCGTAAATTGCCTTTCATGTCGCCGCCGTGCGCCCCGGCGTTGCCAAAAACCGCCCCACCGACGGTGCCAGGGACGCTGATGGCCCATTCCAGCCCGCCCAGCCCTTTGGAAATGCACTGCCGTGCCAGCGAAGAGAGGTTGGTGCCAGATTCGGCGGTGCAGATGACGCTAAAGCCAGTATGACGAAAGCTGACCTGCCGAGCGCGGTTGAGAATGACCAGCCCTTCAACCCCGGCATCGGCCACCAAAATGTTGGAGCCGCCGCCGAGGACAAAGTAGGGGATGCGCTGGCTGTAGGCCAACTCAACGGCCGTTTGCAGCTCCATCCCATTGCGAACCGTCACCAGCATTTCGGCCGGCCCGCCCACCCGCGCCGAAGTATGCTTTGCCAGCGGCACATTAACCTGAAACTGTTCGCCAAAAATATCGCGGTATTGTTGATACCGCCGTTCCCGCACCGTTGTTGGTAAACTCATCTTTTTGTTCAGTAATCGGTAATCGGTAATCGGTAATCAGTACTGGTCACTGATTACTGATTACCGATTACTGACGACAATTTCTCCAATAACCACACACCTACCAAATTGCCATCCCCCGCGCCCAGCGTGATCACCACGTCGCCGGGCTGGATGTGTTCTAGGAGGTAGGAAACGGCCGTTTCCTTCTCCCCAATATGCACCGCGTGCGGATGCCGCATCTTCGCCACCACCTGCGCCGTATCCATCC
>JAGQGA010000534.1 GCA_020432595.1 Anaerolineales bacterium
GGCTGCTGATTGCGCCGTTGGCACAAACCGGCAGCGAAGCACTTGGCTCGATGGGCGACGACACCCCCCTAGCAGTGCTGTCGCACAAGGCACAGCCGCTTTACAACTACTTCAAACAGCTTTTTGCCCAAGTCACCAACCCGCCGCTCGATGCCATCCGCGAAGAACTCGTTACCAGCACCCGCACCCTGCTGGGTTGCCAGAGCAATCTGCTGGCCGACGGCCCCAACCACTGCCGCCGCATCCGGCTGGAAACGCCAATTTTGGATAACAAGGAGATGGCGAAGCTACTCAATGTGCAGTCAGAGGGATTTAAAACGGCCGTTATTCCCACCCTCTACCGCCTCCACAACGGTGCCGCCGGACTAGAAGCCGCCCTTGAATGGCTGTTTGTCCAGGCCGACCGCGCCATTGAAGAAGGAGCCAACCTGCTGGTGCTGTCCGACCGCGCCATTAACAGTTGGCAGGCCGCCATTCCCGCCCTGCTCGCCACCTCCGCCCTGCACCACCACCTCGTCCGGCGCGGCAGCCGCACCCAGGTCAGCCTCATAATCGAATCGGGTGAGCCGCGTGAAGTACACCATTTTGCCACCCTGCTGGGCTATGGAGCCGATGCCATCAACCCGTATTTGGCACTGGAAACGGTAGTCAATCTGATTGATCGCAAATTGGTTGTGGGTGTCAAACCCAAAACGGCCGTTAAACAGTTCATCAAAGGCACCGTCAAGGGGATCGTCAAGATCATGTCCAAAATGGGCATCTCCACCGTGCAAAGCTACCGTGGGGCGCAAATCTTTGAGGCCATCGGGCTGCACAGCCGCGTCATTGAGGCCTATTTCCCCGGTACCGCCTCCCGCATCGAAGGCGTTGACCTGGCGGTGATTGCCGATGAGGTCAAGGCGCGGCATCTTCACGCCTTCCCCGAACGGCAGGTGAACGGCAAAACGTTGCCCGAAGGGGGCCGTTACCAGTGGCGGGAAGATGGGGAACCCCATTTGTTTAACCCCAATACGATTCACAATTTGCAGACGGCCGTTCGCGCCAACCGCTACGACCTCTACCAACAATACGCCAACGATGTCAACGATCAATCGCGCCAGCTTTACACCCTGCGCGGCCTCATGCGCTTCAAATTTGACCAGCCCCCCGTGCCGCTGGACGAAGTTGAATCCGCCGATTCCATCATGCGCCGCTTCAAATCGGGGGCCATGTCCTACGGCTCCATCAGCCAGGAAGCGCACGAAAGCATCGCCATCGCCATGAACCGCATCGGCGGCAAATCCAACACCGGTGAAGGGGGCGAAGACCCCAGCCGCTACCAGCCCGATGCCAACGGCGATTCGCGCAACAGCGCCATCAAACAGGTTGCCAGCGGTCGCTTTGGCGTGACCAGCCAATACCTCAACGAAGCCCAGGAAATCCAGATCAAAATGGCGCAGGGAGCCAAGCCGGGTGAAGGCGGGCAGCTTCCCGGCCACAAGGTGTACCCCTGGATTGCCAAAGTGCGTCACGCCACCCCTGGCGTCGGCCTTATTTCGCCGCCGCCCCACCACGACATTTACTCCATCGAAGATTTGGCGCAGCTTATTTACGATTTGAAAAACGCTAACCCGCAGGCGCGGATCAACGTCAAGTTGGTGTCTGAGGTCGGGGTTGGCACAGTGGCGGCCGGGGTTGCCAAAGGCCACGCCGATGTTATTTTGATTAGCGGCCACGACGGCGGTACGGGGGCTTCGCCACAAACGAGCATTAAACACGCCGGGCTGCCGTGGGAATTGGGGCTGGCGGAAGCGCAGCAAACCCTGCTGCTCAACAACCTCCGCAGCCGGGTGCGGTTGGAAACGGACGGCCAGTTAAAAACGGGGCGGGACGTGGTGGTGGCGGCACTGCTGGGAGCCGAGGAGTTTGGTTTTGCCACCTCGCCGCTGGTGGCGCTGGGCTGCATCATGATGCGCGTTTGCCACCTGAACACCTGCCCGGTCGGGATTGCGACGCAAAACCCGGCGCTACGGGCGAAGTTCCAGGGCAAGCCGGAGCATGTGGTTAACTTTATGCGCTTTTTGGCTGAAGATGTGCGCCACATCATGGCCAAGCTTGGTTTCCGCACCTTTGACGAGATGGTGGGAGCCACGCAGCGGCTGGAAATGGGGGCGGCGATTGACCATTACAAGGCGCAGGGGCTAGATTTGTCCAATATTTTGCACCAGCCAGAGGTGGCTGCCAGCGTGGAACGGCGGCAAACGATTAGCCAGGAACATGGGTTGGAAGCGGCGTTGGATCGGCAGGTGTTGTTGGGGTTGGTGGAGGAGGCACTGGAAGGAGGAACGGCCGTTCACGCCATCCTCCCCATTCGCAATGTTCATCGCACCGTCGGCACCATGCTTGGCAGCGAAATAACCCGTCGTTATGGGGCGGAAGGGCTGCCAGCCGATACGATCCACCTCCATTTTCGCGGCTCCGCCGGGCAAAGCTTTGGCGCGTTTATCCCCAACGGGCTGACGCTGGAGTTGGAAGGGGATGCCAACGATTACCTGGGCAAGGGGTTGTCGGGTGGCAAGCTTATTGTGCGGCCGTCGGAAAAGGCCACCTTCAACCCGGCCGACAACATCATCATCGGCAACGTGGCGCTGTATGGGGCGACCAGTGGCGAGGCGTATATTTGCGGCGTGGCGGGGGAACGGTTTGGAGTGCGAAACAGCGGCGGAACGGCCGTTGTTGAAGGGGTTGGCGACCACGGCTGCGAATATATGACCGGTGGGCGCGTGGTGGTGCTGGGCAGCACCGGGCGCAACTTTGCCGCCGGGATGTCGGGTGGCGTGGCTTATGTGCTGGATGAGTTGGGGGAATTTAACGGCCGTTGTAACCAGGCGATGGTGTCGCTATCGTCTCTCCATGTGCCAGAAGAAAAAGCTGAACTGCGCGAGCTAATTGCTCGCCATGTCGAAACCACCGGCAGCGAACGGGGGCGGCTGATTCTCGCCAACTGGGAAACGATTGTTGACCAATTTGTCAAAGTGCTGCCCACCGATTATGCCCGGATGCTGCAAGCATTTGACCGCGTGGAAGCGCGGGGGCTGTCGGGCGAAGAGGCGGCGCTGGTGGCGTTTGAGGAGAGTTTGGGGATTGGATAAGTTGGAGATTGGAGATTGGGAGACTGAGAGATTAAGAGACTGGGAGACTTTAATCTCCTAGTCTCTCAATCTCTCAGTCTCTTTCTGTATAATGGCAAAACCAACAGGCTTTTTAGAATTTACGCGGGAGACGGCGACAGAGCGCGACCCGCTGGAACGAGTGCGGGATTGGCAGGATTTACATGTGCATCTGCCGGAAGAAAAACTGCAGACGCAGGGGGCACGCTGCATGGATTGCGGCATTCCGTTTTGCCACAAGGGGCGCATTTTGGAAGGGATGACCTCCGGCTGCCCCATCAACAACCTCATTCCCGAATGGAACGATTTGGTTTATCGCGGTCGTTGGCAACAGGCACTGCGGCGGCTGCAAAAAACCAACAACTTCCCCGAATTCACGGGGCTGGTTTGCCCCGCGCCGTGCGAGGCGGCCTGTACCTTGGGGATGCACGACCCGGCGGTGACGATTAAAAACATTGAGTTTGCCATTGTCGAGAAGGGGTATGAAAAGGGGTGGATTGTGCCGGAGCCACCGGAGAAGCGGACGGGCAAGCGGGTGGCGGTGGTGGGGTCTGGTCCGGCCGGGCTGGCCTGCGCCGACCAGCTTAACCGCGCCGGGCATTGGGTGACGGTGTTTGAAAAATCTGACCGCATTGGCGGGCTGCTGATGTATGGCATCCCGAACATGAAGCTGGACAAGCAGTTGGTGCAGCGGCGGGTGCAGTTGATGGCCGATGAAGGGGTGGAATTTGTGACCAAAACGGCCGTTGGCAGCGACCTGCCGGTGGCGGCCCTGCGGGCTGATTTTGATGCGGTGGTGCTGTGTACAGGGGCGGGAGTGCCGCGTGATTTGGGGGTAAACGGCCGTTCCCTCTCTAGCATCCACTTTGCCATGGAATATTTGCACCCCAACACCAAAAGCTTGCTTGACT
>JAGQGA010000535.1 GCA_020432595.1 Anaerolineales bacterium
AAGCTCATGTTGGAGAGCGGGGTGGTAATGGTGGCTTTTTTGTAGCAGATAAAATCGCCACCAGCCTTGTTCGTCACAAAGACATATAGCTCTTTTTTCTCGTTATCAATCACCAAAATGGGGCGTGTATCTTTGTCGGTCACACGGCTATAGCTGTGATAGGAGAACACGCCGTTGGTGTCGCGGGCCACAACGCCAATGCCGGAATCAGTCAGGGCAAGCCCGTTTGTTTTTACCACGGCAAACAGTTGGCCGCCGTTGGCCGTTTGCAGGCTGTTCAGGCTAATATGGTCATCGCTGCCGCCAGGGACATTCACCTGGAAATGAGTCCAGGCACTGTTGGGGGCACTGGCATCGGGGTGAATGGCAATGTGGGTGGTGGCTGTCGCCTGGTTTGACCAGGCCACGGCAACGGAGGGGGTGCCGTTGTTGCTAAAGGCTGTAATCGAGGAAATGTCGTCACTGCTGACAACCGATTCAGCAAAGGGAACCACAAAGGGGGTACCCCAAATGGCATCATCGGCCAGGGTGCCGCCGTTGCTGGCGTTGACAAAGACAGCCGAATTGCCGCTATCCTTGGAAACATAGGTTACCCACAAGCGACCCGTGGCATCCTTGGTCATCACCAAGGTTTCGGTTTTGTCTACGTTGACAGTGACGGGAAAGCCATTGTCCAGGGTGTAGGTGCGGGTGGTTTTATTGTAGCTGTAGCGATAGAGACGGCCGGCGTCGTTGGGGTCGCCGCTGACGGTGGCCGGGTCTTTGGAGACGTGAGAGGCGACATACAGCTTTTGATTGGCCTGATCCCACAGGGTGTCGGCCTTGGTGGTGGGGCGGTCATCAAGTTGAACGCCGGTGTCTTCCCACGTTTGGCCGCTCCAGTTGAAGCGATAAATGTGATAGCTGTTGCTGGTGGTTTCAAAAAGGCTGCCCCACCAGAACCCATCGTTCCACCACAGCTTACTTTCGGGTTTTTCACCCGTTGGGTCGTTGGCGGTGGTTAGCCCATAAGAAAAGTCAACATACCCCACGTCGGCGTTGGGTGCCTGATAGGCGATGGCGGTTGTTGCAAGTAAAAGGGCAAACAGGGTAAGGGTTAAGAGAGGAAGGGAATAAAATCGGGTGAGCCGATTAGGGGAAAGGTTTATTTTTTTCATGTTTACCTTTAAGTCCAATGATTGTAGCGATACGCTTTGGTTGATACGGTTCTCTGAAAAACAATACAGTTGCGTCCTGAAAATAGAAACCTCCCATTATTTGTACGCTCTGTTTTAGCTCAATTGTAGAAATTGCCCCTTACAACGTTTCTAAAGGTTTGGGTACAATCTGGGCTGATTAGCTAAAATTTTTGGAGGCAGTAAGAAATGGTGCAGCAGGGATTGCTTGAAGGTTTTTTGCGAGAACGGGAGCCGTTTTATCTTGGGTTGCTGGAGCGGATGGTGGGGATCAACAGCTTTACGGCGAATGCGGCGGGGGTGAACAGGTTGGGGGAGGAAACGGCCGTTATTTTTTCCGACCTTGGCTTTACCGCCGAAACCATCCAATCCACTACCCCGCACTACGGTAAACACCTCATTCTCAGCCGCCCCGGCCATTCCGGGCGCAAGCTTGGGCTGATTTCCCATTTGGACACCGTGTTCCCACCCGAAGAAGAGATCGCCAACGATTTTTATTATCGCATCGAGGGCGACCGCATCTATGGGCCGGGGTCGGCCGACATTAAAGGCGGCACGGTGATGATCTACATGGTGCTGGACGGGCTGCGCCGCTTTGCGCCCGAATTTTTCGCGGCGATGAGCTGGGTCATCCTGCTGGACGCTTCCGAGGAGGCGGAGGCGGAGGATTTTGGACGGCTGTGTGCCGAACGGCTGGCGGGGTCGCTGGGCGGCCTCATTTTTGAGTCGGGGGAGATGCAGGGCAATCAGTTTAAGCTGGTGCGGGCGCGGAAGGGGCTGGCTTCGTTTCGGGTGCAGGTGCAGGGCAAGGCGGCGCACGCGGGCAACGCCCACCATCGTGGGGCGAACGCCATTGTGCAGTTGGCGGAGGTTATTCAGCAGTTAGCGGCACTGACGGATTATGAGCGGCAGTTGACGGTGAATGTGGGGTGGATGGCGGGAGGAACGGTGACAAACCGAGTGCCGCATGAGGCGGAGGCGCGGCTGGAGATGCGGGCGTTTTCGGTGGCGGCGTTTGAAGAGACGATTGAGCAAATTATGGGGTTTAACGGCCGTTCCACCCTCCACAGCAGTGAAGGCTACCCGTGCCAAGTGACGGTGACGCTTACCGAAAAGACCTCACCCTGGCAACCAAACGAGGCGACGGATCGGCTTGTGGCCTATTGGCAGCAGGCAGCGGCGTTGCTGGGGCAGGAAATTGTGCCGGAAGAGCGGGGCGGGCTGAGCGATGCCAACCATTTTTGGCGGGAAGTGGCCTGTTTGGACGGGCTGGGGCCGGCCGGAGCCAATGACCACTGCTCGGAACGCAGTGCCGATGGCACGAAAGAACAGGAGTACAGCGTGTTGTCGTCATATGTGCCCAAGGCGGTGCTGAATATAACGGCCGTTTTGCTCCTGGCACAAGATTGATCTAAGAATAAGAATTTCTCACGCAAAGCCGCCAAGTCGCCAAGCATCTTCTCCTTTGCGTCTTTGCGCCTTTGCGTGAAACCCTTCTGTTTGCGGTGGGTTATGACAAAACATCTTTTTCGCTGGCTGCTGATTTGGTTCTGCACCGAGGTCGTGCTGGTGGTGGTGATCACGCTGCTGTTTGCGTTCGGCCTCATTTTGATTGAGCTTTTGGTCTACCCACTGGCGTTGGGGATTGGGGGGCTGCTGGCGGCATTGCTGGCAAGCTGGCTGGCAAACAGGCTGGTGGATGATGGGCGCTATACGGCACCAATGGCAGTAACGGCCGTTTCCCTCCTCGTCGCCCTCATTTGGGCCATCGCCCTCCTGCTCATTGACGTAGGCTACATCATCAACCTGCCCCCCATTTTCTACAGCATCAGCGCCGCCACCATTTTGGCCGTCACTGCCACCGTCACCAGCAACCGTCTGCGCCGCGTTCAGCCACCCCGCCCCCAAGAAACCCGCCGCCTGCTGCGCTGGCTGCTCCTCTCCTTTTTGGCTATCCCTGTCATCATTTACCTTGCCTCTCTCGTCGGCTGGGCCGGGGCGTGAGGAATGAGGAATTGGGAATGGAGAATTGAGAACTAAGAACGGCGTTTCATTCCCAATTCTCAATTCCCCATTCTCCATTCTCAATTTGACAGCGTCGCGTACTGCCGCGCTGTGTCCAAACTATCGGATAACACCAGGTAGGCGACCAGCGTTTGCTGGCTGTGCGGCGGCAGGTGCATGTCGTCTTCAACGTAGCAATGGCCGCCGTATTCGCCAATGTCGAGCCAGTTGGTGCGTTTGCGGCCGCTGGCACTGACCAGGATGAAGGTGCGGTTGGTGTCGGGGTTTTCCGCAGCAGACCATGTGCCAAACCAGCCCCAAAGCTCCTGCTTGTTGCGCTTGCGCTGCTGCCCGCCGGTGCTGTGGAGCGTGGTGTGATCATAACAGCCGTCGGGTTGGAGGTAGGTGTGGAAGGCGGGAACGGCCGTTTTCACCACCGCCGTCCCATTCCCCACCGTAAACAGCAGCTTCAGCACCGGGCTGCCCGGCAGCGTCAGATAATCCATCGTCGCCGTTAGCCCTTCAAAGCCAGGGCGCGTTGGGGTAGAGCAGACACGCACCCCCTGCCACGGTAGCCCGTTGGCAGCAGCGGCGATGGGTTCAGCGGTGAACGTTTCGCTGTGGAACTTGCCCGGCCAGTCGTACCAATCATCCATGTTGCGCCGCAGCATCGGCTGCACGCCGCCAAACCACGGTTTGAACCCTTCAAACACGCCGTCGGGGTCGGGGTAGAGCGTTACCAAATGGTTGGTGCTGGAGCCGCGATCAAACCAGCCGACCAGCCCGCCGTGGTAGTGGGGGGCAACCTGCCAGCGAAAACGGCCGTTTTCCATCTCCCACAACGCCTTCCCGTCCGGCCCTATTTCCTGACGAATGGCAA
>JAGQGA010000536.1 GCA_020432595.1 Anaerolineales bacterium
AAACGAGGTTAGGGTTGGCGGGGGAAACGGCGAGGCCGATTTTGCCCATGTCGCCCTTGGGCAGCCCTTCACTGAGCCGCCGCCAGGTGGCTCCGCCGTCGGTGGTTTTGTAGAGGCCGGAGCTGGGGCCGCCGCCCATGAAGGCCCAGACGTGGCGGCGGCGCTGGTAGGCGGCGGCATACACGGTGTCGGGGTTGGCGGGGTCGAAGCAGATGTCGGTGATGCCGGTGTCGTCGTTGATGGTTAAAACGGCCGTCCAGCTTGCGCCACCGTCGGTTGTTTTGTAAACGCCGCGCTCACCGCCACTGACCCACAGCGACCCTTCGGCAGCCACATAAACCACGTTGCCGTCGCGGGGGTCAACCAAAATTTTGCCGATGTGTTCTGAGGTTGACAGCCCCATTTGCTGCCAGGTGCGGCCACCGTCACGGCTACGGTAAACGCCATCGCCCCAGGCGACATGGCGACCGCTGACGTTCTCTCCCGTGCCGACCCAGACAATTTCGGGGTTGCTGGGGTCAAGGGTGACGCAGCCGAGGGAGTAGGAGGGCTGTTTTTCAAAGACGGGCTGCCAGGTCACGCCAGCGTTGACCGTTTTCCAGAGGCCGCCGGAGCCGACGGCGATGTACCAGGTAGTGGGCTGGCTGGGATGTACGGCAATGTCGGCGATGCGCCCGCCCATGAAGGCGGGGCCGATGCTGCGTAATTGCAGGCCGGGGATGGCTTTGGCGATGGCTTCATTGCCGGTAGCAGGGAGAGAAGTAGTTGGGTTTTCCATAAAAAGTTCCTTATTTTGGATATTGATTGCAGGATTGATGCTGACATTTTAGTGCGAAGACGATTCTTGACAATACTTGCTACCAATCATACCCTATGAGTGTAGATTTAAAAGTTTGGTATCGAGGTGATAGTATGCGTGTGACGACCCAAGGACAAGTGATGATCCCGCTCAAAATTAGGGAAAAATTGGGAATTACGCCCGCTTCTGAGGTTGATTTTGTTGAAGGAGAGGATGGTCTGGTCTACTTGGTGAAAGTTAAAGAAGCGAAGCCGACCATAAATCGGTTTGCCCGGTTGCGCGGGGTGGCTACGGTGAAGATGACGACAGAGGAGATTATGGCTTTGACGAGGGGCGGGGAGGGGTGAACGGCCGTTTAGTAGACACCAACGTTATTCTCGACCTCTTCCTCAATGATCCTAACTGGGCGGATTGGTCAGAGAAAACCCTGAACCAATATGGCGCGTTGGGTGAGCTTTATATCAACCCTATCATTTACTCGGACGAATTTGGCGAAGTCATTCCTTCAAAGCCAGCTATTCTGCCACGCTGGCTGGAGCAACCACATGTTTTACGCCCATGTTTTCTAATGCTTTTTTGCCGCGCACGGTGATGTCGCTGGTAAAGCGGAACTCGTCACGGCCGTCAATGGGATAGGCTTTGACGCGGTAATGGGTGCCCCAGGGCCGTTCGGCTACGGCCACGGTGATTGGCAGCTTAAGCTGGACATAGGGGCTGGTGATGGCAACCTGGTACAATTTTTGGCGCACGGTGGCGGCGTTGTGCTGTGGATGCAAATAAAAGTTGGAGACGCACAGATGCTCTCGCTGGCCGTTGTTGTTGTTGTAAACCAGCGACCCCCAAATTTTGCTGTGGGGAATGGTTACAACGGTGTCGTCGGGTGTGACCATTTTGATGGCGCGCAGCCCCAATGATTGCACTTCGCCATAAGCTCCTTCTACGTCTACCCAGTCGCCGGGGCGATACGGCCGTTCGTAAATGGACACGATCCCGGCCACCACGCTGCTCAAATATTCCTGAAAGGCAAAGCCCAGCCCAATGGCGACGGCGACAAAGGCGGCCAAAATGTTTTCTTCGGTGGGGATGATGAGCAGGTCGCCGATGCTGAGGAGAGCAGCGACGATGATGACGAGTTTTAACACTGGCTCCAGGGGCAGTAGGTAGAATCGAAGCCGGTCGGGGGCAATGTCTAGTGCCCAGGCCACGGCGCGGCGCAGCAGTTGAATGAGCAGCCAGGTGGTGAAAATGATGAGAAAGATGGCCCAAAATTGAATATCGGCCGGATTGCGAAATATACCAGCAGCTTCGTCAAGCATGGTTAAAATTTCTCATCCACCAAATACCCTTCGCTTTCCAACTTTTGCCGCACCACCGGGTAGCCCAGCAGCGTGACGCGCCACAGGCCGTTGTATTGGTTGGTGATTTCAAGCTGGGTTAGCTGGTAGAGTGTTTGGCGAATTTGGTTGTTGGTAAAGGGGAGGAGCATACTCATGGTGTCGAGCGACATTTCGCCGTGCAGCAGCAGAGCATGGAGGATGAAGAAGGCTTCGGTGCCTAGTCGGGGGGGGATGTGGATGAGCTTGAGCTGTGACCAGGGCTGCACCCAAACGGTGTAGCCTTCGTCAACGGCCGCTTCTTGTTGCAGGGACATGTCAATGTTTAAGTCGCCCGAGACTTGTAGGCAGCGCCGCCACCAAGCCCAGGCCACGCCGGGCATTCCTCGGCAGTAGGCAGCTAGTTGTTTGAGGTAGTAATCAACATTCACCCAATCACCGTAATAATCAAGGCTATCGGGTATGGTATGGCGCAGGGCTTCTTCGGGGTCGCTGTCGGCACGGGGGAAGAGTAAACGGCCGTTATCCGCCCGCCGAAACACAAATGCCCCCCGATACGTCCGCCGCGCCAGCGAAGGCAGCCAATATTGCAGCCGTGCCCCATCAAATGGGGCCAGCACCAGCGGCAGCGACAGTGCTGACTCAGCCTGTACCGCCATATCCAAAAAGGACCATGACCAACTATCGCACGCCAGTAAACAGCGTGGCTGCGTCTGGTCTATCCACTCCAACAGCCGGTTGATGAGCGTGAAGCCATCGTAATGGCGCAAATAACATTTTTCCAGCCGGGGCAGTACAAACGGCCCGGCCTCTGGGCGCATGACCTCTGCCAGCCACTCGTCGCCACCCGCCAAAATTTGCTCTACGGTTGGCGGGACAATGATGCGCCAGCCCAGCCGCCGCGCTAAATCTTTGACAACTTGCTCAATGCCACTGCCCGGGGTGTCTAAAATAACCTGGCAGGTGGGGAAGGGGACGGTTTCCAGCAGCCACTGCTCCAGCAGCATGTCGAGGCTGAGCATGGCCTGGGTGGAACTGGGTGGTGGAGCCGCCCATTCCAGCAGATAGGTGGGGATGGCATAGAGGCCGCGTTGGTTTTGTGGCTCAAGCCCGGCGCGGTCGCGGATGCGGTTCCAGGCATAGCTCATGTTTTGCCGAATGGTTTCACGGTGGGGAGGAAACGGCCGTTCAAACTCCGACATAGGAATAAACTCCCATACCGGGCGTAAGGTACTGGATGAAATTGGAGAAAAAAATTGTGACATTGATTATTTGTTACAAACAGGACAGACAAAATTTGAGAGCCTTTGCCCAGCACGCAGATGGGTAAAGGCTCCATAACAAATAATCCACGGAAAGAAGCTAAACAGTGAAGAGAGGGGTTAACACTTCGCGGATTGTTTCCAGTAAATTATTGCGAGAAACGGGCTTGGTCAGATACCGATTGGCACCAGCATCCAACCCTTCGCGGATGGCATCTACCTGTATTTTGGCACTAACCATGATCACCGGCAGTTCGGCCGTGGCCGGGTCGCTGCGCAAATGACGGCATACTTCCAAACCGTCCATATGTGGCATCATTACGTCCAGCAGCACCACATCAGGTTGTACCTGCTTAATCTTTTCCAGCGCGTCCAGCCCGTCTTCGGCCTGGAAGACATCATACCCAGCAAACTCTAGCATCAATCGCAGGAGTTCGCGTGTTCCTGGTTCATCGTCAACTATTAATACTGACCAACTCAATGCTCGTACTCCTATACTATTGCCGGAATAGCGGCTGGCTCCCCTTAGGTTGAGCTTCTAGACGGCCATTCCGCCGTGACGATTTGTCACGCTTTGTTTTCAGTGTCACTTAGCGGCCACGCCCCACATCGTAATGGCATTGGCAAGAAAATTGTCACATTCTCAATAAAACTTA
>JAGQGA010000537.1 GCA_020432595.1 Anaerolineales bacterium
TGACCTCCCCCTCTTCGTCATTCCGCCAAATGCCAAAGTTCTCCGTCTCCGACAAAATATCTGGCTCATCACTCTGTTTGCTCATAGACCACTCCTAAAAAATTATGAATTATGAAGGATGAATTATGAAGGGACCGTTGGCAAAATTGCCTACTCAGAAAATAATTCTGCCAATGGTAAGGCAAAACCAGTCAAAATGCCTTCACCCTGCAATACATCCGCCTTGCCCAATTTTTGCATCTCCGTCACCGAACGGTAAACGCGAATCGTTTCATTTTTTGGCTCCACAATCCACACCCACAACACACCGATGGCAAAATACTCCTCAATTTTGTCGTTGATGTCGTTCCAGCGATCATGGGGTGAAACAATTTCGACAACCAGTTCAGGAGCAATGGTGAGAAACCCTTTTTTCGGCCGTTTGGGCGATAGCTTCTTGGAAATAAACCCAACGTCTACCCCGCGAACCGTATCAGGATCACGTTGGGTATAGATGCCCGTTTCGCCACCAAACACCCAGCCAAGCTCCTTTTTCCGCACGAAAGCCCGAAGTTCTGCCCCAATTTCAAATTCTAAAAAACCATGATCAATATTTACAGGACTCATCTCGACAACTTCCCCAGCCACCAGCTCGCAACGCGCCGCATAACCCGCTTTCGCAAACTGTTTGCCAGTCAGCAATTTTGTTTGGGGTTCAGCCAACATCGCCATGCACCTTCGGCAGGTAGCAAGTACAAAACTTGCCACCTGCCACTTGTAACTTGCTATCCTTTCAGGAAATTACGCAAAACGGTGTGCAAAATGCCGCCGTTGCGATAGTAATCTACTTCCACGGGGGTATCAATCCGGCAAATCGTCTGGAAAACGACCTCACGGCCGTCGGCTTTTACCGCCTTCACCGTGATCTCCTGCTGCGGCTTCACGCTGTCGGTCAGGTCAACGGTGGAGAACGTTTCGCTGCCGTCCAGCCCAAACGAGGCCGCCGTGTCGCCTGACTTGTATTGTAGCGGCAGCACCCCCATGCCAATGAGGTTGCTGCGATGAATGCGCTCGTAGCTTTCGGCAATCACCATTTTCGCGCCCAGCAGGATGGTGCCTTTGGCCGCCCAGTCGCGGGAACTGCCCATGCCGTAATCTTTGCCAGCCAGAATCACCAATGGCGTGCCGTCTTCCTTGTAGCGAATCGAGGCATCATAAACCGTCGTCACTTCACCTGTAGGCAGATAGGTGGTATAGCCACCCTCCGTTCCAGGAGCCATTTGGTTCCGCAGGCGAATGTTGGCAAAGGTGCCGCGTGTCATTACGCGGTCGTTGCCGCGCCGCGAGCCGTAGGAGTTGAAGTACAGCGGCGACACGTCCCGCTCCATCAGGTATTGGGCGGCGGGGCTGTTGCGGGCAATGGAGCCGGCCGGAGAGATATGGTCAGTTGTCACCGAATCACCCACCTTGATCAGCGTCCGCGCATTTTCAATGTTGGTAATCGGCGACACATCCGGCGACATGCCAATAAAGAAGGGCGGCTCCTGAATATAGGTGGATTCTTCATCCCAGGGGTAAAGTTCGCTCTTGCTTTCGGCAATGGCATTCCACTGCTCATTTTGGGTGTAGGCGTTGCCATACTCCTTAATAAACATCTCGGCATCTAGGGCAGCGGCTACGGTTTGATCTATTTCTTCGTTGGTCGGCCACACGTCTTTCAGGTAAACCGCTTCTCCGGCATCGTTGGTTCCCACTGGCTCAGTCATCAGGTCAATGTCGGTGGTGCCAGCCAGGGCATAGGCAACCACCAGCGGCGGAGAGGCGAGGAAGTTGGTTTTGGTTTTGGCGTGAACACGCCCTTCAAAGTTGCGGTTGCCGCTGAGAACAGAGGAAACGACCAGATCGCCTTCATCAATCGCTTTTTCCACGGCTTCGGGCAGGGGGCCGGAGTTGCCGATGCAGGTGGTGCAGCCGTAGCCGACGATGTGGAAGCCGAGAGCTTCGAGGGAGGGCATCAACCCCGCTTTTTCTAGGTAATCTTTAACGACCTTAGAACCGGGGGCGAGGCTGGTTTTAACGTAAGGTTTGACTGTTAGCCCTTTGGCTACCGCTTTTTGCGCCACCAGCCCAGCGGCAACCATGACACTGGGGTTGGAGGTGTTGGTGCAGCTGGTGATGGCGGCAATGACGACATCGCCGTGTGTCATTTCGATGGTGTGGCCGTTGTCTTGCATAACGGCCGTTTTTCCCAACGCCTCCTCCTTCAGCCCAATCCCTCGCGGCCCCACCGGAGCCGTCAACATCTGGCGATAACTCGCCTTCATCTCCGACAGCAAAATCCGATCCTGCGGCCGTTTTGGCCCCGCCAAACTCGGCTGCACCGTCGAAATATCCAGCTCCAGCGTATCGCTAAACACCGGGTCGGGCGTGGTCGGGTCATAGAAAAAACCGTTGAGCTTGCAATACTGCTCCACCAGCGCAATGTGCGCCTCGGTGCGCCCCGTGCGCTGCATATAGGCCAGCGTCTGCTCATCCACAGGGAAAAAGCCGCAGGTCGCCCCGTATTCGGGAGCCATGTTGGCAATCGTCGCCCGGTCAGCCACCCCCATCGAGCGAATCCCGTCCCCATAAAACTCGACAAACTTGCCCACAACCCCCTTGGCCCGCAGCATTTGCGTCACCGTCAGCACCAGGTCAGTGGCCGTCGCCCCTTCCGGCAGCGAACCCGTCAGCTTAAAGCCAACCACATCGGGGGTGAGCATGTAAATCGGTTGGCCGAGCATCACGGCCTCGGCCTCGATGCCACCCACGCCCCAGCCCAAAATGCCGAGGCCGTTGATCATCGTCGTATGGGAATCGGTGCCAACCAAACTGTCGGGGAACAGCACATCCCCTTGCCCCATGACAACTTGCCCCAAATATTCCAAATTGACCTGGTGGACAATCCCCGTTGCGGGCGGCACGACCTTGAAATTCTCAAACGCCTCCTGCCCCCACTTCAAAAATTCATACCGCTCCCGATTCCGCACAAATTCCCGTTCGGCGTTAAACATCAGGGCGTAGGCTGAGCCAAACTGGTCAACCTGTACCGAATGGTCAATGACCAGATCAACGGGAACGAGCGGGTTGATTTTCTTGGGGTCGCCCCCCATCCGCGCCATGGCCGAACGGAGCGCCGCCAAATCCACCACGGCCGGCACGCCGGTGAAGTCTTGCAAAATGACTCGCCCCGGCATAAAGGCAATCTCTTCGCGGTTGGGGTTGACCGGCTCCCAGTTTGCCAACTTTTTCACGTCGGCCGGGGTGACGATGTAATCGTCGCAGTTACGCAGCAATGCTTCTAGCAGCACTTTAATTGAAAACGGGAGGCGGTCAATGTTGGCAATGCCGTCTTCTTGCAGCTTTGCCAACCGATAATAATAGCTATTGCCCAGCGATGCGCGGGCAGCAAAATAATCTTTCTTTTCACTCATACTAACACCTCATAGTTCGTGTGATGGAATTCGGTTACCTGATTCGTGGCTATTATAGCGGAAAATGGGATGGGCGTAACTTTCGATCTTTGCCACACTTGCCATAAACGGCCGTTCCCTATATCGTATAACCTTGTGAATAACGCAAAATCGTTCAGCAGGTGAACTATGAGACGGAACTATCTTCTGACTTTATTTCTGATCGGCGGCACGGCCCTTTTCCTCCAACTTGCTTGGCTCATCGCCCCCGTCCATGCCCAATCGTGCAGCCACGTCACCTTCCGTGTGGACTCTACGGCTTCGTTGGACAGAACGGCCGTTTGTGAAGCCGCCCAACCCTGGGCCGACAAAGACATCCAAACCTTTGTCTACATCACCGACCAGGTAACAGACAACGAAGGCGACTGGTACCAACTGCTCGATGCCATCGAAACCGATGCTGGTTTCCGCAGCGGCGAAAATTTTGACCCCAACGTGCTGGCCTTTGAAGCCAGCAGCAGCGGCGACCCCTGGGCCGCCACCCTCACCTATGGCAGTAACCTGTTTGACACGCCGCTGGACCAAAACGAGAGCAGCCGCGTGCAAATTGCCAACAAC